>CANHBE010000006.1 GCA_947458575.1 Flavobacteriaceae bacterium
CAGGTTCTGCGATTTTTCATCCTGAATCGGCAAGGATTTCAAATTTGGCATCCGGTGGAAAGCGGGGTTTGGCGCAATCGATATTTCAGGTAGGAGGTAATCTGGGGACGGCACTTGGTCCGCTTCTAGTAGCCTTGATTGTCGTACCACATGAACAGTTTTATATCCTTTGGTTTGTTGTTGCCGCTGTCATTGCGCTTGGCATTATCAGTAAAATAGCTTATTGGTACCGAGAACATTTGGTTTACAGAAAACATAAGATAGCCCCATTTATCGAATTCCACGATCTTTCCCGTAGTCGCGTGAAATGGAGCATTCTCATTTTGTTGATTGTCATTTTTTCAAAGTTTTTTTATTCCGCTAGCTTGTCGACCTATTATACATTTTTCTTGATGGATAAGTTTCAGCTTTCGATTCGAGAAGCGCAATTTCACATGTTTATTTATTTGGTAGCCTACGCTTTAGGAACTATATTGGGTGGTCCGCTCGGGGACAAGTTTGGTCGCAAATATGTTATTTGGTTCTCTGTATTTGGCGCTACACCATTTGCGCTGCTCCTTCCTTACGTGAATTTATTCTGGACAGACGTCTTGATGATTATAATAGGAGTTATTATTTCCTCTGCTTTTCCCGCAATCATCGTTTACGCTCAAGAATTGATCCCGAAAAAGCTTGGGATGATTTCCGGTTTGTTTTATGGCTTTGCCTTCGGAATGGGTGCGCTGGGTTCAGCATTATTGGGTATTCTAGCCGATTATACGTCTATTCAGTTTGTTTATTTTGTCTGCTCTTTTCTACCGATAATTGGTGTTATCTGTTACTTTCTGCCCAATCTTAAGAAGAAATAGAACTGATGGAAAAACATCGACTTTTGCCAAGATTGGTGAATTCAGTTGGACCATATCATTGAATCTGTTAGGTTATTCTTCTTTTTTTGCACAGATGATCGAGAGGATTGCTGAACTAGTTCCGATTTCAGCCTGGAGAGTTAGAGCTAATCTCCGAAGTGGAAATAGACTTTTTAGCAGAAAGTTTCTACTCAAAAGAAGAAACTACTTTTTGTCGAGATAATGATGATTTTCTTTTGACTTGGTCATCTCTTTTCAAAGCACTAATTTTACCAATCAATATCTAAATTATGATTACTACATCGCAAATCACACCTCAAATTTTGGATAAACTGGTTGACATTGTTGGCGAGAAAAATGTATTTACCGATCTGGAAACGCGGAAACGCTACGGACACGATGAGACGGAAGATTTTGTTTTTCCACCGGGAGTTGTAGTAAAACCTGGCACAAGTCAAGAAATTTCCGCAATTTTAAGAATGGCAAATGAAGATTTGATTCCGGTAACCGCAATAGGGGCTCGCACCGGATTAAGTGGCGGCGCACTGGCTATTTACGAAGGAATTGGTTTGTCAATGGAGCGATTCAATCAGATTTTGCAGATTGATGAACAGAATTTGCAAGTAACGGTCGAGCCGGCTGTAATAACACAAGTTTTGCGTGAAGCAGTGGCGGAGAAAGGTCTTTTTTACCCTCCGGATCCCAGTAGTCAAGGAAGCTGCTGGATTGGCGGTAATGTGGCTGAAAATGCCGGCGGAGCTCGTGCCGTAAAGTATGGTGTGACCAAAGATTATGTTTTAAATCTAGAGGTGGTATTGGCTAATGGAGAGATTATTTGGACAGGTGCCAATACTTTAAAGAATTCTACAGGTTATAACTTAACGCAACTGATGGTGGGCAGCGAGGGAACCTTGGGAATCATCACCAAGATTGTCATGAAATTGTTGCCGCAGAACACCCATAATATCTTGATGCTTGTTCCTTTTTTTAAAGCAGATCAAGCCTGTGAAGCGGTTTCAGCTATTTTTAGAGCAGGAATTGTTCCAAGTGCGTTGGAGTTTATGGAACGCGATGCGATAGATTGGGCCATACGTTATGTTGATGGTGTTAATGTTGCAATTGGCTCTGAGATTGAGGCGCATTTGTTGATTGAGGTGGACGGCAATTATCCCGATGTTCTTTTTCAAGAGGCGGAAAAGATTATGGGTGTTTTAGAACGGTTTGAAATTGATGAAGTTTTATTTGCAGACACAGAGGATCAAAAAAATGCACTTTGGAAAATGCGACGAGCAGTGGGAGAGGCTGTAAAGTCAAATTCTATCTATAAAGAAGAGGATACAGTGGTTCCGCGCTACCAATTGTCTACGCTTTTAAAAGGTATTAAAGAGATTGGAAAAAAATACGGTTTTCATTCGGTTTGTTACGGACATGCCGGTGACGGGAATCTGCATGTCAATATTGTGAAAGGCGACATGTCTGAGCAGGATTGGAATATCGAGGTGACAAAAGGAATCCGAGAGATTTTTGAATTGACTGTTTCGTTAAAAGGAACATTATCCGGAGAACACGGGATTGGATATGTGCAGAAAAATTATATGGATATCGCTTTCAATAATGCGCAACTCCAATTGATGAAAGGTATTAAAGATGTTTTTGACCCCAACGGTATTTTGAATCCAGGAAAGATTTTCCCGGATAGTGTATAGTATTTTCACAAAAGGTCCACAGGGTTTTTAGGTGAAGAGCATTATGAAAATAGATAAAGACATAGTGTCCTTTTAGATATTGTATTGGCGTTTGCTGTTGAAATAGGTCAACTAATCTCTTTTTGGACTATTTTTTTTATCGCGTTTTTCTGCTTTTTTTTCTTTTGCTGTTTTGAGCGGTTCTTTTTTTACGGTTTTTTTCGCGTCTTGACCTTTAGCCATGGTTTTATTTTTATGATGAATAGTATTTCAGTAAAGATAGATTTAATTCTCAGCGGTTTCTATAATCCCAGCTGTTTTTTTATGACGTCATCTACTATACTTTTTAAATAGGTACGTTGATCGACATCATCCAAATTGATGAATTTCCATTCGTTTTTTGTACTCTCATCAGCGATCGCAATCAACTTTGAGATTCTCCGAACATTGAAACTATTGCGTTTGGGTTCAAAAGTAACGTCTCTACTTTGGTCTTTTTCTCTCAGAAAATTGGCCTCGATGAGGGAAGTGTTTGAGTCTAGTTTGTTTTCGAAAAAGTAACGTACGGGATTTTTATAGGAAACAATACAATACACTTTACCGTCAATTGTTTGAACGGGTCCATATTGAAAAACAGGACTTACCAACTGCAAGCGCATACGGTATTTTTCATTCTGATAATCGGTATCGAGTTTGTCTAAAAATTTTATTTTGCCTGATTGCTCAACGATTTTCGGGTAAGTAAGATTCAACACAGCTTCGAAATCCATGTTGTAGTTGGCATCATATATTTTCTTGGTAGCGACTTTAAGCTGTTCCAGATTTTGAGAAAACCCCGAAAGGCTGAGAACTAGAGTAACGAAGAGTAAAATTTGCTTTTTCATCTTTAAAATGTTTTTGTCGAAGATAAAAAATCCCCAACTGCTTTCACAATCGGGGATTATTTTTTAATTCTGATTCGTGGGGAATTTGTTAATCATTTACCAGAATCCACTCTCCAGAGCTCAGTAAGCTTTCCGCTTTCTTATATTTCATGCTTTCTGTTTTGCCGCTCATGACATGTTTGATTGTCACATTATCATTGCGATTAATTTTCGGCATTTCTCGGGTAATCGTCTCTGTAACTTGACGTTGTTGCGTTTGTCCGGCTTCCTTGTTTTGTTGGGCTAAAGTGTCACTATTAGGCACTTCATCTTTACTGGTTTTGTAATTCTCTTTTACCTTTACCTGTCTTGCTTCTTGAATTGATGGTGCATTTTGTTGCGGTAAGTCACCCTTAAATAGGAATGAGATTACCTCTTTATTGACGCCATTCAACATAGAACTGAACAAGTTATAAGCTTCAAACTTATAAATGAGCAAAGGGTCTTTTTGTTCGTGTACCGCTAATTGAACTGACTGTTTCAGTTCATCCATTTTTCGCAAGTGCTTTTTCCAGGCCTCATCAACAATAGCCAATGTGATATTCTTTTCGAAATCCGCAATCAGCTGTTTTCCTTCGCTTTCGAACGCTTTCTTCAAGTCGGTCACCACATTTAGCGTTTTAATTCCATCTGTAAATGGAACGACGATACGCTCAAATTGGTTGTTTTGATCTTGATACACATTGGCGATGATCGGAAAAGCTTCACGGGCAGATCTTTCTGTTTTTTCCGTGTAGAATTCCATAGCGGCTTTGTATACTTTTCCTGTCAATTCTACTTCGCTCATTTTTTCAAATTCGTTAGGCGAAACAGGTGAAGTGATAGAAAAGAAGCGTATCAACTCAAATTCAAAATTCTTGAAGTCATTAGCAGACTTATTCGAGGACACGATTACTTCGCTGGTATCATACATCATATTGGCGATATCCACTTTCAATCGCTCTCCATGAAGGGCATGTCTTCGACGTTTGTAAACGACCTCACGCTGTGCATTCATGACGTCATCATATTCCAGTAATCGTTTACGAATTCCGAAGTTGTTTTCTTCTACTTTTTTCTGTGCGCGTTCGATTGATTTGGTCATCATGGAATGTTGAATAACTTCACCTTCTTTGAGTCCCATTCTGTCCATGATTTTGGCAACACGTTCAGATCCAAATAATCGCATCAGGTTGTCCTCCAATGAAACATAAAATTGAGAACTTCCCACATCTCCTTGACGACCTGCACGACCACGTAACTGTCGGTCAACACGTCTAGAATCATGTCTTTCGGTGCCAACAATTGCTAGTCCGCCAGCAGCTTTGACTTCGGGAGATAATTTAATGTCTGTTCCACGACCCGCCATGTTGGTAGCGATCGTTACAACTCCAGCTTTTCCGGCTTCTTCCACAATCTGCGCTTCTTGCTTGTGCATTTTAGCATTCAAGACATTGTGTGGAATATTGCGCATTTTCAACATTCGGCTTAATAGTTCGGAAATTTCCACCGACGTAGTTCCAATTAAAACCGGACGTCCCGCTTGTGAAAGCTCAGTGACATCTTCGATAACGGCATTGAACTTTTCTCTAGTTGTTTTATAAATCAAATCTTCCTTGTCTTTACGAGCCATCGGACGATTGGTTGGAATTTCTACCACATCCAACTTATAAATTTCCCACAACTCACCGGCTTCCGTCACAGCTGTTCCCGTCATTCCAGCTAATTTGCTGTACATTCTAAAGTAGTTTTGCAAAGTGACCGTGGCAAAAGTTTGCGTTGCTGCTTCAATCTTCACATTTTCTTTGGCTTCGATTGCTTGGTGTAAACCGTCAGAATAACGACGTCCATCCATGATTCGACCTGTTTGCTCATCGACGATGAGAATTTTGTTGTCCATGATTACATATTCCACATCTTTTTCAAATAAAGAATACGCTTTCAGAAGTTGTGTCAGGGTGTGAATACGTTCGCTTTTGATAGAGAAATCCTGAAACAATTTTTCTTTTTCTTCTGCTTCTTTGTCTTTATCGAGCCCCAATTTTTCTATGCGGGCAATCTCAGTTCCGATATCTGGTAGCAAGAAGAAAGTCTCGTCGGTATCAGAGGATAGAAATTTAATTCCATTATCTGTGAGTTCAACCTGATTGTTCTTTTCTTCAATAACAAAATACAACGCCTCATCAATTTTGTGCATGTCGCGGTTGTTGTCCTGCATGTACTGATTTTCTGTTTTTTGAAGCAATTGTTTGATTCCTTCTTCACTGAGAAACTTAATCAAGGCTTTGTTCTTTGGCAAACTTCTGTATGCTCTTAACAGATTGAATCCTCCGTCTTTCATATTGCCTTCCTTTACGAGACGCTTGGCCTCGGTGAGGAATCCATTTGACAACTGGCGCTGCAAGTTGACAAGGTTTTCTATTTTTGGTTTGAGTTCATTGAATTCGTGTCGATCACCCTGTGGCACCGGTCCGGAAATGATTAATGGTGTACGAGCATCGTCTATCAAAACTGAATCGACCTCATCGACGATGGCGTAGTTGTGTTTACGCTGCACCAAATCATCAGGCGAATGCGCCATATTGTCTCTCAAGTAATCAAAACCGAATTCGTTGTTGGTTCCGTAAGTAATATCGGCATCATACGCTTTCTTACGTTCTGCTGTGTTCGGTTGATAATTATCGATACATTCAACAGTTAAACCGTGAAACTCAAACAGAGGTGCTTTCCAAGTGCTATCTCGCTTTGCAAGGTAATCGTTTACTGTTACTAAATGAACACCGTTCCCTGTTAGTGCGTTAAGGTAGAGAGGAAGTGTCGCAACTAAAGTTTTACCTTCACCGGTTTGCATTTCGGCAATTTTCCCGCTGTGCAATACCATTCCACCGATTAGCTGCACATCGTAGTGAATCATGTCCCAAGTAATTTCTTTTCCTGCGGCATTCCATGAATTAGCCCAAACGGCTGTATCTCCGACAATATTGATGTATGACTTTGTGGCTGAAAGTTCACGATCTTTCGGAGTTGCTGTTACAGTCAATTGTGTGTTTTCCTTAAATCTACGGGCAGTTTCCTTGACAACTGCGAACGCTTCTGGTAGTATTTCGTTAAGGGTTTTCTCTGATATTTCGTAAGCTTCTTTTTCGAGTGAATCTATAGTAGCATATAGGTCTTCTCTCTTGTCGATATCTGTGGTTGCTTCTGCTTCTTGAAGTAGCGCTCCAATTTTCTGATCTTTCTCTGCTCGAGCCTGTTTGATTCTTTCTTTAAATTGAGCTGTTTTTGCTCGAAGTTCATCGTGGGACAAATTGGCAAGTGACGCTTCAGCGGCTTTTATTTTTGCAATTGTTCCTTGTAAGGCGCTGACGTCTTTCTTTGATTTATCACCGACAAATATTTTTAAAATATTATTTATGAAACTCATAATAGCGTAGGGTATTCGTGATTTATAAAGTGCGCAAATTTAAACAAAAAAAAAGCCTCAGGAGAGACTTTTCATAGGTTTTATTATTTTTCTTAATATTCATCCTCGTTCCAAAGGTAATCTTCGTCAGTTGGATAATCCGGCCAAATTTCTTCCATCGATTCGTATATCTCACCTTCATCCTCAATGGATTGAAGATTTTCTACAACTTCAAGTGGGGCACCAGCTCTAATAGCATAATCAATGAGTTCATCTTTGGTTGCTGGCCACGGCGCATCGCTCAAATAGGATGCTAATTCTAATGTCCAATACATCTTCTTACGATTTTTAGGTTTTGTGCAAAAATAATTTTTTTACTGAAAAAGTCAAGTAAAAATTGATTTATTTTAAATAAAGTTAAGAACGTGGTTTTTTAAATTCCAAAAAGGAAAAATCCAAATACCAAATTTGGTGGATTTTAAATGTCCGTCATTATTGGATTTTGGAATTTCAATATTGGAATTTCCTTTAATTTTATTTCCTTGGAATCCATTTTACTTCCTCAGCGTTCAAGTCTGAGGACAACTTCCGTGCCAGTACAAAAAGGTAGTCAGAAAGGCGGTTTAGGTACTTTATTGCGATCGGATTTATCGGTTCTTGATGATCTAAATGCACAGACAAACGCTCGGCTCTGCGACACACACAGCGCGCAATGTGACAATATGACACTGTTGTATGTCCGCCCGGCAAAACAAAGTGTGTCATGGGTGGCAGACTTTCTTCCATCGTATCGATTTCCTTTTCTAAAAGTTCTATATCGCTCTCCAGGATTCCCAAGTTCTTGAGTCGCTTTTCTCCGCTTTTGAGTAGTTCTTTTTCCGGTGGTGTGGCGAGAATGGCCCCGACCGTAAACAGTCGATCTTGAATCTCTATCAAAACGCTCTTATAATGAGCATCAATATTTTGGTCGCGTATGAGTCCGATATGCGAATTTAATTCGTCTACCGTACCATAACTTTCGATGCGAATATGGTCTTTAGAAACCCGAGTGCCACCAAATAGCGCGGTTGTTCCTTGATCTCCGGTCTTAGTATATACTTTCATGTCGATTTACAATTAGTTTTTTTATGCAAGTAATCGGTCGTTTTATGCGTGATTTTTCAAATACTTATCGAAAAATGGCAGTCGCAAATTTACTGTATTAAATCGAGAAAAGCCGCAACGAATCTTTGTATTGAACCTGCACTATAATTGAAATACAAATCGGGTTCGATACATTCTACTTCCATCAATTGGATTTGCCCGTTGATGATAATTCCGTCAATCCGAGCATAGAGGAGATTGTCCGGAAAGCTGTCGACAATTTTTTGAGCTTGTTCAATAAGTTCAATACTTGGTGTTGTTGCGGTGTACATGCCACCAAATTGCACTTGAATTCTGAAGTCTCCCGGTTTGGGCTTTTTGTTGACAGCATGCGAGAATTTTTTATTGAAAAAGATCAATGAAGTTTCGCCTTCGCTTTCAATTTCAGACTTAAATTCTTGCAGCAGCAGGTCTTTTTGAATTGCTATTGATGTGTACTTGTCGTTTATTTTTTCGATTTCATGACAGTCGAAAACCTCTGTCAAATAGGAGCCGGCTGAAAAAGCGGGTTTGATTACTGCTCTTTTCCAATTCTTTGGAATGATTTCGGCTAGATCAAACTGATTTGTTTTCTCAATAAATACGGTTGGAATAATCAGAACGTTTTGATGTAAGAGTTCTCGTAGATAAAATTTGTGTTTGTTTTTTTCGATAATTTCAATCGAATTCAGTGTCTTGATGCCAAGCCGTTTAATTGACTCTATCCACAAATTAAATTGAGATTCTTTTTCGTAATAATCCCAAGTATTTCTAAAAATGAGATAGTCGAATTGAGTCCATATCACATCGGGATTATCCCAAATTACAGCTTCCGCATTGATATTGTGTTTTGCAAATTCCGGAATCAATAGTTGATCGGCCGCAGTTAGCTCGGGAAGTCTTTGGCAGGTGAGTAGTGCTATTTTCACTTTTTTGGTGCTTTTGAGGTAGTTAAAGATAAGCAGGATTGTATTGTGAGTGAATGCTCTAGCCCTGATTGCTTCGCCAGTTCGCTCCGCTCGCCTCGGATGAGAGCGCAGAGATTAAGGCGGAAAGCAGGACCCGAGCTCCTGAAAGGGCGAAAAGGCGAAGCAATCAGCTCCAAAAAAATTATTTCGTAGTATCACTTTCAACCAAACCATCGCGCAAACGAATGACGCGATGCGCGTAAGCCGCAATTTCTTCCTCATGGGTAACCAAAATTACGGTATTTCCATTTTTGTGAATATCGCCAAACAATTTCATGATTTCTTCAGAGGTCTTACTATCCAAATTTCCTGTCGGTTCGTCTGCTAAAATAATAGACGGTTTGTTGACAAGTGCTCTTGCTATGGCAACGCGTTGCCGCTGTCCACCTGATAATTGGTTGGGTTGATGATCCATACGATCGGCGAGATTGACTTGCGTCAGTACTTCTTTCGCACGTTGGTTTCGTTCGGTTTTTGAGTAACCGGCGTAAACCATTGGCAATGCGACGTTGTCGAGAGCAGTTGTTCTTGGCAGCAAATTGAAGGTTTGAAAAACAAAACCGATTTCCTTATTTCGGATTTCTGCCAGTTCGTCGTCATGCATTTTGCTGACGTCTTTTTCGTTAAGAATATAGGTTCCGGAAGTCGGTGTGTCCAAACAGCCAAGCAGATTCATCAACGTTGATTTTCCGGAACCGGATGGTCCCATGAGTGCAACATATTCGCCTTTGTTGATTTGTAAATCGATACCTTTCAAAACATAAACTGTCTCGCTTCCAAGTTGAAAGTCTCTTTTGATATCGGTGATTTTAATTAAAGGGTTTGCCATGGGGAATTTAGAATTACAAATTGAGAATTACGAATTTAAAAATATACAATTGATTTTAGATTCGGTCATTAGTGAACCAGTTTTTCATATTGTTACATTCATTTAGATTCGAATGGTAAAATGTTCTTTTTCTTGCTCGTTTCGAAAGAAAACCATTCCCCATTGGAAAGTATCTATAGTGACTTTCACCTTAGGGTGTGCTTTGATGAGTTCCCAAGCTTCATTCATGTGCGGTGACCAATAAATATCGTCGAAAATCCAAACGCTTTCGTTAGCTACTGACGGTAATAAAAGTTCAAAGTAGCGCAATGTGGCTTCTTTAGCGTGGTTGCCATCGAAATAAATCAATTGGTAATTGGTAATTGACAATTGATCATTTTGAAGAAACGTATTGAATTCGGCGACTTCAGATTGGATATTATGCAATTGGAATTTATGAAATTGGTGCTTAGCGATTCTCGCCGTTTCCGGGCAACCTTCGAGCGTTGTGATTTTTGCTTTCGGATTGCCTAATGAAAGTGCCGCCGTCGCCAAACCTAACGAAGTTCCTATTTCTAAAACAGAATTGGGCTGAAAATAGCGCGTAATTCGAAATAGTAATTCCGCACGAAATTCTGAAATACCGGCGGTTTGAGCAATTTTTGAAATGGGTCTGGAATTCGATTTGAATACTTTTGATCCTGTCCCAAAATCGGTTATATCGATAGAATTTTTGTTTTGCAATAATTCAAGTCTGTAGTTTCTTAGTATTTCATATTCAGGTTTTGCATCTCTGTCATAGAAGCACTTTGTGACCAAATCAAAAACAAACGGTGAATGTACGCCGTGTTCATTTTTAGACTTCCAAAGAAATCGACAATAAGATTTAATAGAAAACAGTAGTGCCATGAGTTTCAAAAGTGATGACAAAACTAAACAATGTCAAATGGAATTCCACTCAAAGCGCGATAGTTTCCACAAAATAGTCTAATTTTGCGCTCCTTAAAGAGAACAAAGCTTATGAGAACCAAGTCACTAAAGAAAAACAAAATCAATGTCATCACACTCGGATGTTCAAAGAATGTGTATGATAGCGAAGTATTGATGGGGCAGTTGCGGGCGAACGGAAAAGAAGTAGTGCATGAGCAAGAGGGCAATATCGTCGTTATTAATACTTGTGGATTCATTGACAATGCCAAGGCGGAGTCGGTAAATATGATTTTGGAATATGCCGACAAAAAAGAACGCGGCATCGTTGATAAGGTTTTTGTTACCGGTTGCTTGTCGGAACGATATCGTCCGGACTTGGAGAAGGAAATTCCCAATGTAGATCAGTATTTCGGAACGACAGAATTGCCTCAATTGTTAAAAGCTTTGGGTGCCGATTATAAGCATGAGTTGTTAGGCGAGCGATTAACAACCACGCCAAAGAATTATGCTTACTTGAAAATTGCCGAAGGTTGTGATAGGCCTTGTAGCTTTTGTGCAATTCCGTTGATGCGTGGCAAACACGTTTCGCAACCGATTGAAAAGCTAGTTAAGGAAGCTGAAGGTTTGGCTAGAGATGGCGTCAAAGAGCTTATCTTGATTGCGCAAGATTTAACGTATTACGGTTTAGATATCTACAAGAAGAGAAATTTAGGCGAATTGCTGGAAGCTTTGGTAAAAGTAGAAGGCATCGAATGGATTCGCTTGCATTATGCATTCCCAACAGGTTTCCCGATGGATGTTTTGGATATCATGAAGCGCGAACCGAAAATTTGCAATTATATCGATATACCGCTACAACATATTTCAGATGCTATTTTGAAGTCGATGCGGCGCGGAACAACCAAAGAAAAAACTACAAAATTACTACAGGACTTCCGTGCGGCTGTTCCGGGAATGGCGATAAGAACTACTTTGATTGTTGGTTATCCCGGTGAAACACAAGAAGATTTTGAGATTTTAAAAGAATTCGTTCAGGAAATGAAATTTGATAGAATGGGTTGTTTTGCCTATTCACACGAAGAAAATACCCATGCTTATTTGCTAGAAGATGATGTGCCAGATGAAGTGAAGCAGGCGAGGGCAGAGGAGATTATGGAATTGCAGTCGCAGATTTCTTGGGATTTAAATCAAGAAAAAATTGGGAAGGTTTTTAAATGCATCATCGACAGAAAAGAAGGTATTCATTTTGTGGGAAGAACCGAATTTGATAGCCCAGATGTAGACAACGAAGTCTTGATTGATGCCTCAAAACACTATTTGAAAACGGGCGATTTTGCAATGATTAAGATTACGGAAGCTACGGAGTTTGATTTGTATGGTGAGCCGGTTTGAGAAATTACAAAATAGAAATTACAAATGACAACAGAGGCGCAGCTGAACGGACCGAAGCTAAATTCCAAATTCCAAAATCCAAATTCCAAAATCCAAAATCCAAAATCCAAATTCCAAAATTGGACAACTGACAACAATCTACCCTTCAATTTTCGCTGAAAGTTCAAACCAACGCTCTTCTTTATCTTCAATTTTTTTGATGATGATTTCGAGTTCTTTGGCTTTCTGAGCTATGGCATCATCGGCGACTTTCCCATCCGAAAATAGCTGTTCAATTTGCTTTTTTTCGTATTCTAAATCTTTAATGTCACGCTCAATTTTTTGAAACTCTTTTTGTTCGTTAAAGCTCAATCCGGAAGTGTTGTTTTGTTGTTTCCAATCTTTCTTTTCCGTTTTGTTTTCCTCTTTTTGAGCCACATCAGCGCTGTCTTCATATACCCTGAAGTCGGAGTAATTACCCGGAAAATCTTCAATGACGCCATTGCCTCGAAAAACAAATAAATGATCGACAATTTTGTCCATAAAATAACGATCGTGCGAAACCACAAGTAAACATCCTGGATAATCCAGAAGGAAATTTTCTAGTACATTCAAGGTCACAATATCCAAGTCATTTGTTGGTTCGTCAAGAATCAAGAAGTTTGGATTTTGAATCAAAACCGTACACAAATACAGTCGCTTCAATTCGCCTCCACTTAGTTTTTCTACATAGTCATGCTGCTTCTTCCGGTCGAAAAGAAAGCGTTCTAACAACTGTCCGGCAGAAATTGTTTTTCCCTTCGCCAACGGAATATATTCTCCGTAATCTTTTATAATATCAATTACTTTTTGACCCGGTTTCGGATTGATTCCGCTTTGTGTGTAGTATCCAATTTTAATCGTATCGCCTTTGATCACTTTTCCGCTGTCTAACGGAATTTTTCCGGTAATTACATTCAAAAAAGTCGACTTACCCGTTCCGTTTTTTCCAATAATACCAATGCGTTCCCCACGCTGAAAATCGAAACTAAATCCATTCAAAATAACATGGTCTTTAAAACTCTTCGATACCTTGTGCAGCTCGATAATCTTGCTGCCCATTCGCTCCATGTTGATTTCAAGTTCAACGACATTTTCTTTTCGTCGACTTTCCGCCTTCTGTTTAATTACGTAGAAATCATCCTGACGCGATTTCGATTTTGTTGTACGAGCCTTTGGTTGACGGCGCATCCAAGCCAATTCCTTCACAAATAAATTTTGTGCTTTGTCAATACTAGCGTTTTCTGAGGCAATTCGTTCCTCTTTCTTCGCCAAGTAATACGAATAGTTGCCTTTGTATTGGTAGAGTTTTCCGTTGTCTAGTTCAATGATTTCATTGCACACACGCTCCAAGAAAAAACGATCGTGAGTGATCATAAATAGCGTAATGTTTTCCTTAGCGAAATAACTCTCCAACCATTCTATCATTTCCAAATCGAGGTGATTGGTCGGTTCGTCAAGTATAAGCAAATCCGGCCGGTTGATGAGAATAATCGCCAATGATAGTCGTTTCTTTTGTCCACCAGACATGTTTTTTACTTTCAGTTTGAAATCTTCCAACTTCAATTTGAATAAAATCTGCTTGAATTGTGTTTCAAAATCCCAAGCATTGTGCTGATCCATCAAGTCAAAAGCACGCTGGTATGATTCTTCATCTTCTGGATTTTCTAGTGCTTTTTCGTACTGTTCAATAATCTTCAAAACTTCATTATCCGAAGCGAAAATACTTTCTTCAATAGTCAATTCGTCTTGTAAATTAGGCGTTTGCGACAAGAAAGCCACCTTAATATCTTTGCGAACTACTACTTTTCCCGTATCTGGCTCATCTGCTCCTGTGATGATATTCATGATACAGGTTTTTCCTGAGCCATTTTTGGCAATGAAGGCAATCTTTTGGTCTTTATTGATGCCGAAGGAGAGGTTTTCGAACAAAGTGCGCTCGCCAAACGACTTAGAAATGTTTTCTACTGATAGATAATTCACAAGAGTAATTTTCGCACAAAAGTAAGTTTTACAATTGATAATTGATAAATAACAATTGACAATTAAGCACAATATCAACTACCCATTATTCAATAACTATTATCCATTATCAATTTATTAGAAGCTATTCCCGCTATTCGCTTTATCTTTTTTGCACATCGCATATAGTTGTTATTCGCCATTTTACGCAGCAAAAAAGGATGCCGCTGTTATCGGGGCTAGGGCAAGAGACATTACTTACTATTTAAGTTTTTTCGGAATCTTCCGATTTTCATTTTTTCAAATTACATTTGCCGCATGAAGATTTCAGTTATCATCCTCAACTACAACGTTCGCTTTTTTCTGGAGCAATGTGTAATCTGCGTTCAAAAGGCACTTGAAAACGTTGAAGGTGAAATAATTGTCGTCGATAATAACTCCTCTGATGACAGTTGTGAAATGATGAAAAGTCGATTTCCCGGAGTGTTACTCATCGAAAACAAGACGAATACTGGCTTTCCCAAAGGCAATAACATAGGAGTTAAAGCAGCGAAAGGTGAATATATCTGTATTCTCAATCCAGATACAGTGGTTGCAGAGGACACTTTTGTGAAAGTGCTCGAGTTCGCAGAAAGTCAAACCGATTTGGGAATCATTGGTTGCAAACTCATCGATGGCACGGGTAATTTTCTTCCTGAATGCAAGCGCGGTGTGCCAACCCCATTTGTCGCCTTCACCAAAGTGGCTGGATTATACAAAGTATTTCCAAAATCGAAGCGATTTGGCAAGTATTATGCGGAACATCTGGAGGAGAATCAGACTGGCAAAGTAGATGTTTTGGTTGGCGCTTTTATGGTGATGCAACGAAAACATTACATTCAAATGAATGGTTTTGATGAGGTTTTTTTCATGTTTGGGGAAGATATTGATTTGAGTTATCGTTCGTTGCTAGCTGGAAAAAATAACTTTTACTTTTCCGAAACAACGGTTATTCATTACAAAGGTGAAAGTACGGTTAAAGACAAAAAATACCTGCAAAATTTTCAAAAAGCAATGGAGTTGTTCTATCATAAGCACTTTAAAAATGCTTTCTTTTTTGATATTTTCATGAGAGCAGGAGCGCATCTTTTTTCAAGGACTAAAAAAAGTAAAACAGCGGCATCAGAGCGAAAAGTAACAAGCTATATCTTGCGTTCTGAAAACGAAAATCTGAAAACAAAAGTTGAAAACTTGTTAGGAAAAAAAGTTATTCTCAGCGATTCAACATCTGAAAATAGCATAAATTCGCTTGCGAAGAGTTTGGGCGAAACTGTCGAAATTATCTATGACAATAATTACTTGACTTTTAAGTCGATCATCGAAAGTTTCGAGCAGAATAAAAATAAAGGGTTTACATTCAAGATCTTACCTCAGAGAAGCGAATTTATGATTGGGAGTAACAGTTGCAATGATCGCGGTGAATTTATTTCTCTTGAGATGAAGGAAGTAGAAAACGAGCGGTAGATTTTAAAGAATTCTCACAGAAGTAGGTTTATTTTTATTATTTTCGCAACCAATAAAAAACAATACACCTTTAGGTTAACTATATGGCAAGATTCGAATTAAAGCTTCCCAAGATGGGGGAGAGTGTTGCAGAAGCGACAATTACCAATTGGCTCAAGGAAGTTGGCGACAAAATTGAAGTTGACGAAGCTGTTCTTGAGATTGCAACAGATAAGGTTGATAGTGAAATTCCTTCCGAAGTTTCAGGTGTATTGGTTGAGAAATTATTTCAAAAAGACGACTTAGTTCAAGTTGGTCAAACCATTGGTATAATCGAAACTACCGTTGATGCCGTCGCTGCGGTACCAGCACAAGTGACGCCGACAGTTTCAGAGACACCTTTGTCAGCTGCTCCGGCCGTAGAAGCGGTTACCAAGACCGTCGAGACAGCTAGGGCGTTTGTAGCGGCTCCGGTTGCTGTCAACCCGAGCGTCGCACCTGTCGGTGGACAGGCAGTCGAGGGGCAAACCCAAGATTTTTCCCGTTCAGAGAAGTTTTTTTCGCCATTGGTTCGGAACATAGCCAAAGAAGAAGGAATTACAGTAGTCGAATTGGAATCGATTGTAGGTACTGGCAATGAGGGACGAGTGACGAAAAATGATTTGTTAGATTACATTAAAAATAAAGTAAACAGTCCGATAGCGGCAGCGCCGGTGGCTCCAGCAGCCCAGCAAACAGTTGTCGCACCGAGTGGAGTCGAGGTGCCGCAGCAAACTGTTGTCGCGCCAAATGCAGTAGCGGCGTCTCAACCGACAACTACCAAAGCAGCTCCAGTTTCTGTTAACGGTCAGGACGAAATTGTCGAAATGGATCGCATGAGAAAGCTTATTTCTGGCTATATGGTGCAATCCGTGCAAACCTCTGCGCATGTGCAATCATTTATTGAAGTGGATGTGACTGCGATCTGGGATTGGCGAGAGAAGAACAAGAATGCATTTGAGAAAAGAGAAGGTGAAAAGCTCACTTTTACCCCAATATTCATGGAGATAGTTGCGAAAGCATTGAAAGATTTTCCAATGATGAATATTTCTGTCGATGGGGATTATATCATTAAGAAAAAGAATATAAATCTTGGGATGGCAGCGGCGTTGCCGAACGGAAATTTAATTGTGCCGGTAATCAAAAATGCGGATCAATTGAATTTATTAGGTATGGCAAAAGCCGTAAACGATTTAGGTAATCGCGCTAAAGCCGGCAAATTAAAGCCAGACGATACCCAAGGCGGGACTTATACAGTAACAAATGTTGGTACTTTTGGTAGTGTTTTCGGAACGCCAATCATCAATCAACCACAAGTGGGAATTTTAGCTTTAGGTGCTATTCGCAAAGTGCCGGCAGTAATCGAAACACCGGAAGGCGACTTTATCGGAATTAGAAAAAAAATGTTCTTGTCGCACAGTTATGATCACCGCGTGGTAGATGGTGCTTTGGGCGGAAGTTTCGTAAAACGTGTAGCGGAGTATATGGAAGCGTTTGATGAAAATCGGTCTTTTTAGTTTCGTTTATGTTGATTAAATCCTCTTCTTTTTGATTTGACTTTTAATTATAAACCTTAAATATTATTTTATGAGAAAAATGAGTTCAATAGTTTTTGCAGTAGTGATTAGCACTTCGTTGCTTTTGAGTAGCTGTGGCGTTATGTTTGGCGGAAGCAAATATCAAGGCAAAATCATTGCAAAGGACCATCCGAATGCACAGATTTATGTAGATGGTGAAAAGTTAGGTAATGGAGAAGTTACTAGCTTGTTCAAGAGAAATAAAGAGTTGCGTGTTGAACTAAGAGAAGAAGGATGTCAACCCAAAGTACAAGTTTTTCAAAACAGATTTAGAACCGGTAACTTTATATTGAGTCTTTTGACTTTCGGACTAGTTGGAATCGCAGTTGATCTAGGGACAGGTGCATCTTATAAACCTGATCATAAAGGGAATTCGAATATCAAGAAGCTAAGTGACAAGAACTATGAGTTCACTGTTGAAAATCCGGATTGCAAGAAATAGTTTTCAGTCTAATAATTATAGAAAGCCTCTTTATTTTGAAGAGGCTTTTTTATTTAGTTTGTCCTAATTATTCATTATTAATTCCATTATCTTTACGGCCCTAAAACGAAACAATGGAACTCAAACTCAATAAACCGATTTGCTTTTTTGATCTTGAAACCACGGGAATTGACGTGGCCAAGGACCGTATAGTTGAGATTTCAGTTCTCAAAGTATTTCCAAATGGGAATAAAGAAAGCAAAACCTGGTTGGTCAATCCTGAAATGACGATACCGCCACAAGCCGTCGCTGTACATGGAATCAGTAACGAGAAGGTGGCAAATGAGCCTACTTTTACGGAATTGGCGCATCAAATTCACAATATGATAAAGGATAGCGACTTGAGTGGTTTTAACTCAGATCGTTTCGACATACCATTGCTGGCCGAAGAATTGCTTCGTGCCGGCGTTGATTTTGACATGAAGAATCGCGTTTCTGTGGATGTGCAAACGATTTTCCATAAGATGGAAGAGCGAACATTAGCAGCAGCCGTAAAATTTTACTGTGGAAAATCATTAGAAAATGCGCACTCTGCAGAAGCAGACACAATGGCGACATACGAAATCTTGAAGGCACAACTCGATCGTTATCCGGAATTGGAGAACGACATGAAGTCACTGGCAGAATTTACAACACGAAAGCGCAGTGCAGATTTCGCAGGATTCATTTTATATGATCAAGATGGGGAAGAAATTTTCTCTTTTGGAAAACACAAAGGTGCCAAGGTAGAGAAGGTTTTGGAAGACGAACCGGGTTATTTTGGTTGGATTCAAAACGCAGATTTTCCTTTATATACGAAGAAAGTGTTGACAGCAATTAAACTGCGAAAATTCAACAACAAGTTGTCGTGAGGTAGCAGCGTAAATGAATTAATCAATTCGTTTTCCGCAATCAGAAGCCCTAGCCCTGATGGCAGCGGCATCCTTTTCTAAACCCTTTCAGAGTTCAAAACTCTGAAAAGGTTTGGAAAAGATACAGCGAACAGCAGGTTCCCGGCTCCTCAACCGACAACTGACAAATCACAACTGGCAACAATGGCACGAGTGAAGCGACTGCACGACACCAATAAACAACAATAAACAAGAACGAGTGAAATTAATCTGCATAGGTCGTAATTACGCCAAACATATCGAAGAATTACAAAACGAAAGACCTGACGAACCGGTCGTTTTTCTCAAACCAGATTCTGCCATCTTGCTCAAGCAACATCCTTTTGTGATTCCGGAGTTTTCGAATGACATTCATCACGAGATCGAACTGATTGTAAAAATTTGCAAAGTCGGAAAATATATCGATACGAAATTTGCGCATCAGTATTACGATGAAATCAGCGTTGGTGTTGATTTTACAGCGCGTGACCTTCAACAAAAGTTAAAGGAAAAAGGCTTACCGTGGGAAAAAGCAAAGGCATTTGACGGTTCAGCGGTTATAGGTAGCTTTATATCGAAAAAAGTTTTTAGTTCGGTAGAAAGTATTAATTTTGAACTCAAGAATAACGGAAAAACAGTGCAAAAAGGTAATTCTAGCCTGATGCTGTGGAAAATTGACGAACTTATTTCATACGTTTCTCAATACTTTACGCTCAAAATCGGAGATATTATTTTTACTGGAACACCGGAAGGCGTTGCAGTCGTTCAACCCAATGATGTCCTTGAAGGATACATTGAGAATAATAAAGTTTTTAGAATTAATATTAAATAATCATGGCCCTAAATTACAACCTATCTAAAGTTTATGCGTTGTCAGACAATGATGCTGATTTCGTCAACCAAATCATTACGCTTTTCGTCACCGAAGTTCCACAAGATTTAACCCAAATCAAATTAGGAATTAAGACTAAAGACCACAAATTAGCCTATGCCTATGCGCACAAAATAAAGCCAACATTGGATTTATTAGGAATGGATCAAGCGTTTCAAGAAATTCTTCAAATTGAAGCTTGGACCAAAGCAGAGGGAAAGAAGAAAGAAATTAAGGCGACCTACGACAGCGTAGAATCGCAAATTGAAAAAGCGGTAAAAGAGATTACAAAAGATTTTGAATTGTAATGAGGAGCTAATCCTGCTGTCCGCTATATCTTTTTTAAAACCCTTTCATAGTTCCAAACTCTGAAAGGGTTTATATCTCAAGTTTTAAACTTATATTACTCGTGCTGAAAAGGGTTTTAAAAAAGGATGCCGCTGCCATCAGGGCTAGGGTATCCGATTAAGATATAAAACCTTTGTAACTTGGCGATTTAGGTCCTTAATAACTCTAGCAACCAAAATAATGCAAGCAACCATAGTTACTATTGGAGACGAAATCTTAATCGGACAAATTGTCGACACGAATTCGGGGTACATTGCAAAAGCATTAGATAAGATTGGTGTTGCAGTGAAGGAAATGATTTCGATTGCTGACGATAAGAATGCTATCTTGGATACATTTTCCCGCCTGCAAAATCAAGTTGATTTCGTTATTGTTACCGGTGGTTTAGGTCCAACTAAAGACGATATCACCAAACATACATTTTGTCATTATTTCAACGACGAACTTGTTTTGAACGAATCGGTATTGACTCATGTCAAATCGATTATTGAAGGTTTTTATAAGCGTCCAATCACCCAATTAAATAAGGATCAAGCATTGGTTCCTTCTAAATGTACCGTTTTGCATAATGCAATGGGTACAGCTCCCGGAATGTGGATGAAAAAAGAACGGACAGTGTTTATTTCGTTGCCTGGAGTTCCGTATGAGATGAAGTATTTGGTAGACAGTGAAATTATTCCTAAGATCGTGCGTGAATACGAGCGTCCTTATATTATGCATAAAACCATTCTCACTTACGGAGAAGGAGAGAGCAAAATAGCAGAGCGAATAGAGTCATGGGAGAGTAGTTTACCGCCTTTTATCAAATTGGCGTATTTGCCTAGTCCGGGTAAAGTGCGTTTGCGACTTTCAGCCAGAGGAACAGACAAAAGAACTCTTGAAGATGCACTTGAGCAGAACATTGTGTCACTAACTCAAATTATAGGTGATATTATTGTCGGTTTTGATGAAGGTGAAACGATAGAAGTAGTCATTGGAAGACTGCTTACGAGTAAGAATAAGACGCTGGCAACGGCGGAAAGCTGCACAGGAGGAAAGATCGCTCAAGTCTTAACCGCTGTCTCGGGAGCATCTCATTATTTTAGAGGCAGTGTCGTTCCTTATGCTACAGAGACCAAGACAACTGTTCTAGGTATTTCGCCTTCCTTGATTGCGAAACATACTGTGGTCAGTGCAGAGGTTGCCCAAGCCATGGCGATAGCAGTGAAGCAATTGATGCAAACAGATTTTGCCATTGCTACGACCGGAAATGCAGGTCCGACAAAAGGCGATTCTCACGTCGACATTGGAACAGTCTTTATCGCTTTGGCAACCCATGATGATGTAATTGTTCAGGAGTTTAATTTCGGAGAACCTCGCGACAAGGTAATTGAGCGAGCGGTTAACAAGAGCCTTGAAATATTACAAAAAGAGCTGATGAAGAATCCATAAAAACCTTTGAGATTGCATGTTTTTTTTGTTTGAAATATGCGTTCTTTTTGCAGTCGAAAATGCGAATAAAAAAAAAGCTAAAAATGTACTTTAATTATTTTGAAGAAAGGTTTATTTTTCTTTTCTTTGCACCCTCGATTTGAATAACGATAAAAGAAAAGCAAAATGTCAAGAGTTTGTGACCTTACAGGTAAAAGAGCTATGGTGGGAAATAACGTTTCTCACGCGATGAACAAAACTAAGAGAAAGTTTTCTGTCAACTTAGTTAAAAAGCGTTTTTATCTTCCTGAAGAAGACCGTTGGATTACGCTACGAGTGGCGGCATCAACTATCAAAACTATAAACAAAAACGGAATTTCTGCTGTTTTGAAAAAAGCACAGTCAGAAGGGTTTATCCGATAATCCGTTATCAAATAATAATACGACGAAACGATGGCAAAGAAAGGTAATAGAATTCAGGTAATTTTAGAGTGTACTGAGCACAAGACTTCTGGTGTTCCAGGTACGTCACGATATATTACAACGAAAAACAAGAAAAATACTCCTGACAGATTAGAGATAAAGAAATTTAATCCTATTTTGAAGAGAGTTACCGTTCACAAAGAAATTAAATAATTTAATGTTCTTTTGAATCTCAAAATTAAGATTTGCGATTTATAAAGTTCAAATAATACACTGAAAAGTCATGGCAAAGAAAACCGTTGCAACGCTACAAACATCATCGAAGAGATTATCAAAAGCCATCAAAATGGTTAAGTCTCCTAAAACCGGTGCGTACACTTTCGTGGAGTCAATTATGGCTCCTGAGTTGGTGGATGAGTTCTTGAAAAAGAAGTAATTCTATTTACATTATATTGGATAGCTACTTTCTTGCGAAGGTAGCTTTTTTATTTTCTATATTTGTGTGCTTATTCTAAGATGATATTGCTTTATTTGAGAAGAGTAATGTGAGTCTGAAATGCCCGTCGGGTATATATTTTTTTGATATTTTGTCATTGTAAACATAAGTCTAATGAGTTTTTTTAAAAGAATTTTTTCATCCGGATCTAAAGAACCCGTTTTTAACGATGATCAAAAGGAAGTTCTTGACAAAGGCCTTGAGAAATCAAAGACATCTTTCTTCGCTAAACTTACCAAAGCAATCGCTGGAAAGTCAAAGGTTGATGATGAAGTGTTGGATAATCTGGAAGAGATCTTGGTCGCCTCGGATGTTGGTGTTGCCACAACCCTAAAAATTATCGAACGCATCGAAAAAAGAGTTGCGGAGGACAAGTATTTAGGAACCGAGGAATTGAATCAAATTTTACGAGAGGAGATATCCGGCTTGCTTTCGGAAACCAATCTAGGCGAAGCATCCGAGTTTGTTGTTCCAATTGATACTAAGCCATATGTTATTATGGTAGTAGGTGTTAATGGCGTAGGAAAAACAACTACAATTGGTAAATTGGCGTATCAGTTTAAGAAAAAAGGATACAAGGTGGTGCTTGGTGCAGCTGATACATTTCGTGCTGCCGCTATTGATCAACTTCAGATTTGGGCAGATCGCGTAGGTGTTCCTTTAGTCAAACAACAGATGGGTAGTGACCCGGCGTCAGTTGCCTTTGATACTTTGCAAAGTGCCGTAGCTCAGGATGCTGATATTGTTATTATTGATACTGCCGGTCGTTTGCATAATAAAGTCAATTTGATGACGGAGCTAAGCAAAGTGAAGCGTGTGATGCAGAAAGTTGTGGCAGACACTCCCAATGATGTCTTGTTGGTTCTTGATGGCTCAACCGGACAAAATGCCTTCGAACAAGCAAAGCAGTTTACTGCTGCTACTGAGGTCACGGCTTTAGCGGTAACTAAATTAGATGGAACGGCAAAAGGCGGCGTTGTTATTGGAATTTCTGATCAGTTTCAAATACCAGTTAAGTACATTGGTGTTGGTGAAGGATTAGAAGACTTGCAGGTATTCAATAAATACGAGTTTGTAGATTCTTTTTTCAAATAGAATTGTACAATTTTTGAATTGGTAAAAAAGAGCAGTTTTATTTAAAAATCGCTCTTTTTTCATTTAACTTTAGTGACTTCAAAAGTACAGATATATAATGAACAGATTATTTTTTACTTTCTTAGGTATAGTGCTTTTACTCTCTTGTTCAAAGAAAGTAGAAGCGGATGATATCGATAAGATGAATGGTTATTGGGAAATCGAAAAAGTCGTCTTACCCAATGGCAAAGAAAAAAAGTACGGGGCTAACGAAATGTATGAGTTTTTTCAAATAAAGGACTTCACAGGTATTCGAAAGAAAGTAACTCCTATAGTTGATGGTACTTTTCTGGTGAATTTAGATGCAGAGAAAGTGTCAATAAAGCAAGGTAAAGACAATTTTGTTGTGCATTACACTACATTTTATAGTCAATGGGATGAGGATTTAATCAGTATTAGTAGCGATAAAATGATTCTTCGGAATGAAAATAAAACGGAGTATCATTACAAACGTGCAAAACCCATGAAGTTAATCAAAGATGACAAAAAGACTAAATAATCAGAGCACAGTAGGTGAGGTATTGGGCGAGATCATCCAAGTGAATAAGTTGCAGGGAGGAATTGACAATGTTGCCGTCAGGGAAGCTTGGAAAAAGTTAATGGGCAATGGCGTAAACAACTACACTAGTGGTATTATGTTGAAAGGAAATACCCTTTATGTCGAATTGACTTCTGCTGTTTTGCGACAAGAACTCCAATATGGTAAGGACAAAATAATCAAAATGATTAATGAGGAATTAGGACGCGAAATCCTGCAACAGGTAGTATTGAGGTAGTCTCTTTTTTTGACTCTCTAAAAATAAAAATCCCGCTCTTTTCGAACGGGATTTTGTTTTGAATATATTGTCCTTTAAAGCCTTTCGACTCATATTAGAACTGCTCTCTTCCTGAAAAGTGAAATGCACTTTCTACCGCAGCATTCTCATCGCTATCAGAGCCATGTACTGCATTTTCACCCACAGATTTTGCATATTTTTTTCTAATAGTTCCTTCTGCAGCATCTGCCGGATTTGTCGCTCCAATCAACTTTCGGAAATCCTCTACGGCATTTTCTTTCTCCAAAATAGCCGCAACGATTGGACCACGCGACATAAATTCAACAAGTTCGCCATAAAAAGGTCGTGCAGCGTGTACAGCATAAAATGCTTTTGCATCTGCAACAGTTAGTTGTGTTAACTTGAGCGATACGATTTTGAAACCGCCCTCAGTTATCATGTTTAAAATTCCTCCAATGTGCCCACCTTCAACCGCATCGGGTTTAATCATGGTAAATGTTCGATTCGTTGCCATTTTTTTTAATTTAAATTTTCGTGCAAAAGTAAGCATTTTTATAAGCTATTCCTGCTGTGCGCTCAATCTTTTTTCGCTTGTCAATCTATGTTAGTTCATGCTGAGCGAAGTCGAAGTATAGTCGATGGGTTTTTGCCAAAGCCAAAAAAGATACTATTGCGCACAAGTAAAGCAAACTGCTGATGAAATCAAGGCTAGTAAAGTGCAAAAAAAAATCCCCTACTATTTAGTAAGGGATTCTTTATGAGAAGAAAACTAGTGATTAGTTTTTCATCAACTTTACTGTTTCTGTACCATTAGCACCAGTTACTTTTGCAAAGTACATTCCGCTTGTTAATACAGATGCGTCAACATTCGCAGATGTAGCATCTGGCGTAATTGTCATTACAACTTTTCCTAACATATCAACAATTTGTATTGAAGAAATGTTTCTATCTGAAGTTGAAACAAAATTCCAAGTTCTGTTTGTTGGGTTTGGGAATACTTTGAAAGCTCCTCTATCAAATCCTGAAGTTGATAAACCGTCTGAGAAAGCATAAGCTCCAGTTACTCGATTCAAGGTTATGTTATAAACACCAGCTGTTGCAACTACAATGTTAGCACCACCTTGCGTTGCAGTTCCTGATGGGAAATCAGCTGCACCCCAGTTAACATCCCATGAATTATTTGCACGGAATTTACATTCACCTGCGCTTAAGGTAACACCGTTCAAAGTGTAAGTTTCTCCGTCAGTCGTTGCCAATACAGTTGGGTCAATTTCTCCTGGAGCACCTGAAGGCCATCCTGTTGGAGTAGCAGAACCTACTATTGCAATAGTTGGGATTGAAAAGCTGTATGCTCCAGTAAGTCTATTGAAATCAATATCATAAGTTCCTGCTTGTGTAATCGAAATATCTGGACCACCTTGCGTAGCTGTTCCTGTTGGGAAATCTGCTGCTCCCCAGTTAACAGTCCAATCATTATCTTGACGGAATTTTGCTGGACCTACCACACAAGCCAATTTGTCTAAAGAGTAGTTAATCGCATCATCTGAGGACAATTGATTTGGATCCTCTCCAGCAAATGGAGGCCATCCACCAACACCATCACCAACAATACTAACCGGCGGAATCAACACAAAGCTGTATTCACCACTTGCAATATTTAAAACAACTGAACTATAGAATCCAGCAACAACCGGAATGTTATCACTAGCGCCTGTCAATGTTCCTGTAGGGAATGTAGTTTCACCTAATAAAACACCGTCAATACTGAACTGTGCTGCGCCATCTAATAAAGTTACGTTACTTGCTGTCCATGTATCTGCAGCAGTTGGAGACATTACAAGGCCATCAACTGTGCCGGTTGCAGCACCAATCAATTTGATTTCTGGTAGCGGTGTTCCACTCTCAAAGTTGTAAACTCCCGTTGTTGTATTTAAAGTTACAGTGTATACGCCTGCGATTGGTACTAAAATATCACCAGAAGATGTTCCTACAGCAGTTGGGAAAGCACCCGCCCACTCAAAACCAGGTCCACTCCATGCGTTGTTAGCACGTAGCTTACACGGTCCTGCTGCAACTGTAATGTTCTCGATAATCCAATTGTCAGCGTCAACCTGTGTCAATTGATTGATATCAATCGGACCAGGGTTGCCAGGAGTTCCAGGCCATCCACCTACAGCCTCACCAACCAA
>CANHBE010000007.1 GCA_947458575.1 Flavobacteriaceae bacterium
TCTCCTTCATTGATAAAAAGAGGAACGTTAATTGTCGCACCGGTTTCCACTGTAGCCGATTTTGTGGCGTTGGTAGCTGTGTTTCCTTTAACTCCCGGCTCAGCGTAGGTCACTTCCAAAACTACTGAAGCAGGCATATCGACAGACAACGGTAAATCTGTTTCCGTATTGATACTAACCATGACACTTTCACCTTCCTTTAATAATTCGGGAGAATCAAGAATGTCTTTATTGAGCGAAATCTGTTCGAAAGT
Organism: Flavobacteriaceae bacterium; assembly: GCA_947458575.1. Taxonomy (GTDB): domain Bacteria; phylum Bacteroidota; class Bacteroidia; order Flavobacteriales; family Flavobacteriaceae; genus Flavobacterium. The sequence goes on from CANHBE010000007.1 coordinate 255, forward strand.
TTCAACATTCATAAAGTGAAATAAATTTCCTTCAGGGTATAAGAATTGGAACTTGTGATTCTCAACACGAACCTCTTCAATTTTATGACCCGCTGAAAAAGTATTATCTAAAACTTTCCCATTAGTCAAACTTTTCAGCTTGGTTCTAACGAAAGCAGGTCCTTTACCTGGTTTCACATGGAGAAACTCAATAATTTTGTAAATATCATTATTGTACTTGATACACAATCCGTTTTTGATGTCTGCAGTAGATGCCATTTTAATATGTTTATTTGTTTAATCGTTTAAATGTTTAATCGTTTTTGTTGGAGAAATTTCTCGATATTGCTAGGGTGATATCTCTAGATTCTTAGTTCAATTTCTCAATAGTTCCCGGAATAACCCTTCATAATACCACGTGATGAATTTCTGATAAAGTCTAAAATCTCGTCTCGTTCGGGTGTCGCTTCCATTTCAGCTTCAATGATACTTAACGCCTGGGTCGTATTATAGTTCTTTTGATATAAAATTCTGTAGATATCTTGAATCTCACGAATTTTATCCGTTGAAAATCCACGTCTTCTCAAACCTACAGAGTTAATTCCAACATATGAAAGTGGTTCCTTTGCAGCTTTTGTGTATGGCGGAACGTCCTTTCTAACCAGTGAACCACCAGACACCATCGCATGATCACCAATATGAATGAACTGATGAACAGCGGCAAGACCTCCAATAATCGCGTGATTTCCAATCACAACATGCCCTGCCAATGCTACGCCGTTGACAATAATAGCATTGTCTCCAATATGGCAATCGTGCGCGATATGCGCAGTAGCCATAACCAAACAATTATTTCCTAGGGTTGTTTGCCCTGAAGCGATTGTACCTCGATTGATCGTTACGCATTCTCTGATGGTACAATTATCTCCAATTATCACAAGAGAGTCTTCGCCACCAAACTTTAGATCTTGAGGAATCGCAGAGATAACTGCTCCTGGAAAAATATTGCAGTTTTTTCCGATCCTTGCGCCTTCCATAATCGTAACGTTAGATCCGATCCAAGTTCCGTCACCAATAATCACATTATTGTGAATGGTTGTAAAAGGCTCTATTACTACGTTCTTGGCAATTTTTGCGCCGGGATGTACATAGGCTAATGGTTGATTCATATATCGATTTATTCGGTTAATTTATCAAACGCTCTTCACGATTGAATTTATTTGGTCAATTGTTGTTGCTAAAGACTTTATTTTGGTGAGCACATTTTGTATTTCTCCCATCTTATTTCAATCTCTAATTTCTTTATTGCTTTTTGGCAATTTGAGCCATCAGTTCCGCTTCTGCTACTAATTTACCGTTAGCATAAGCATTCGCTTGCATATGACAAATTCCGCGACGAATCGGGCTAATCAAATCACACTTGAAAAATAATGTATCTCCGGGCAAGACTTTATGTTTGAACTTTACATTATCTATTTTCATAAAGAAAGTCAAATAATTCTCTGGATCCGGTACAGTACTCAATACCAAAATACCACCTGTCTGCGCCATTGCTTCTATAATCAGTACACCTGGCATAACCGGTGCGTCAGGAAAATGACCAACAAAGAAAGGCTCATTCATAGTCACATTTTTCAATCCAACCACATGTGTACCAGACAATTCAAATATCTTATCTACCAACAAAAATGGCGGTCGATGTGGCAGCATAGACATGATTTTGTGGATATCCATCAGCGGCTCTTGATTTAAATCATACACAGGTATTTGGTTCCGCTGTTCAATTTTAATGATCTTCGCCATTTTCTTTGCAAACTGCGTATTAACAAAATGTCCGGGCTTGTTCGCAATTACTTTTCCTTGAATTCTTGTTCCAATTAATGCCAAATCTCCGATGACATCTAGCAATTTATGACGTGCTGCTTCATTCGGATAATGCAAAGTTAAATTATCTAATATGCCATTAGGCTTAACAGAAATGGAGTCTTTACCAAATGCCTTTTTTAAGTTGTTCATCGTTTTTTCGGAGATCTCTTTGTCGACATAAACAATCGCATTATTGAGATCACCGCCTTTGATGAGTCCTTCATCAAGAAGTGTTTCTAATTCGTGAAGAAAACTGAAGGTTCTAGAATCTGCAATTTCCTCCTTAAAATCGTTCATATGCTTCAAGGTCGCATTTTGTGTTCCTAGCACTTTTGTACCAAAATCAACCATTGCTGTTACTTGATATTCATCACTTGGCATTACCAAAATCTCGCTACCCGTCGCTTCATCCGTAAAAGAGATTATTTCTTTAACCACATATACATTTCTCGCAGCATCTTGCTCTTCAATTCCAACTTTTTCAATTGCTTCAACAAAAAACTTAGACGATCCATCCATAATTGGAGGTTCAGACTCATCCAATTCTACAATGACATTATCCAAATCGCAACCAACAAATGCAGCGAGAACATGCTCTGACGTCTGAATCTTCACGCCCAACTTTTCAAGGTTTGTTCCTCTTTGCGTGTTAACTACATAATTAGCATCGGCTTCAATTACTGGAGCACCTTCCAGATCAACGCGAACAAAGGTATAGCCGTTATTTACCGGAGCCGGCTTAAAAGTCATTTTGACTTCTTTACCGGTGTGTAATCCAACGCCTACTAGAGAAATTTCACCCTTGATGGTTTTCTGTTTAACCATAACTTACTTATTTTGATTTATTGATTTCTTTAATGCTTCAAGTTCAGCTACAATCTTTGATAGGTTTCTAAAATGAACGTAGGATTTACTAAAATCGCTGTAGCTAAAGGAAGGGCTTCCCTGCAGTATTTCATTGTCTTTAACATTTCTTCCTATTCCTGACTGCGCTTGTATTCGAACATTATTGCCTATAACTAAGTGACCTGCAAAACCAACCTGTCCGCCAATGACACAGTTTTTTCCAATTTTTGTGGAACCTGCAACGCCTGTTTGGGCTGCAATTACGGTATGTTCACCAATCTCTACATTGTGCGCAATTTGAATTTGATTGTCTAGCTTAACTCCTTTTCGGATAATCGTCGATCCCATAGTGGCTCGATCAATAGATGTTGATGCACCAATTTCTACTTGGTCTTCGATAATAACATTTCCAATTTGAGGGATTTTCAGGTAAGTTCCGTCGGAATCCGGGGCAAAACCAAAACCATCTGAACCTATAATGACGCCTGAATGAAAAATACAATTACTGCCTATCTCACAATCATGATAAATCTTTGTACCAGAATACAAAGTCACGTGGTCACCGATTGTGACATTATCGCCGATAAAGCAATTGGGATAGATCTTTACATTATTTCCAATTGTTACATTTGAGCCAATGTAGCTAAAGCTGCCCAGATAAAAGTTTGATCCGTAGCTGACTAGATTTCCAATCACTGTATACTCCTCTATACCAGCCTTTTTATCTTTTCTGGCCTGATCATAAAAAGTCAACAATTTCGTAAATGCCATGTAAGCATCTTCCACTTGAATCATGGTAGTTGCTACTTCCATTTCCGGAACAAATGAGTTGTTAACGATTGTAATTGTTGCTTTTGTAGTATAGAGATACGATTCGTATTTTGGGTTGGCAAGAAAGGTTAAAGTACCTTCTTTTCCTTCTTCAATTTTTGAAAAAGATGAAACTTCAGCATCTGGATTACCAACTACTTTGCCTTCCAATACACCCGCTATTTGTTCTGCTGTAAATTTCATTCTTTTGGGTCAAAAAACACCTAGTTCGTTTGAAGCTCGTAATCAGTCCACAATGCCATTTGCATCTAGTTCTCTAGTTTTGACAGAGCACAAAAATATAAAAAATAGCTTTCGAAATTTAACTTTCAATAAGTTGTTTTGGGTAGCAGAGATAATATTTTGTAACCGCCTTTGACAAGGCTTTTAAATTTAACTGATCAGAGGCTTCTACTATGTCTTCGATTGATTTGTCTTTCTTTAGAATATGAATTGGTTCAGCGTCTTTTCGGTAGGCCTGATTCTCAATCTTTCCCTTAAAAATAAAGTACTTCGCATCCTGTATGCTGCAATGGTGCAACTTTGAAAATTTATCAATCAAAGCTGTTGATGCATCCTTGTCGAATTTTTCACTGCTTAATTTGATTTTCAACAAATCACGATTAATAATCATTTTACTCATACTACTGAGAATAAAATCATCAGATTCTTGCCAGCTTTTTATTGCGCTAATAATATCAAAATCATCAAGTTGAGAAAACTTACTTAAAACATCACTGTCAAATTTGTCGTAATCAATTTTATGATGTAAGAAATACAAAAGCGCTTTGCTTGCTTGTAACTCGTGCCCTTTCAATGTCAATTCCTTTGCTCTCTTCAATATTTTTGTCAAAATCAATTCAGCCACTAAACTAGTTTTATGCAAATAGGCCTGCCAATACATGAGCCGCCGGGCCATTAGAAATTTTTCAATGGAGTAAATTCCTTTTTCTTCCATAACCAGCACATCGTCAACAACATTCAGCATCTGTATGAGTCGATCAGAATTGATATTTCCCTCTGCAACGCCGGTATAAAAACTATCGCGTTTCAAATAGTCCATTCGATCCATATCGAGTTGACTTGATATCAGTTGCAACATGAATTTGCGATGGTAATCACCTTTGAAAATTTGTATGGCTAAGGTCAACTTTCCATGAAATTCCTCATTTAATCGGTTCATAAACAGAAGCGAAATTGCCTCATGATGCACATCTTCCACAATACTGTGTTCCATTGCGTGAGAAAACGGACCGTGGCCAATATCGTGCAATAGAATAGCAATTAGTAGCGCGTTCTCTTCTTCTTCATTGATGCTTACTCCCTTAAATTTAAGGACTTCAATTGCTTTTTGCATCAAATGCATACAGCCCAATGCATGATGAAATCGGGTATGATTTGCTCCGGGATAGACCAAATAAGATAATCCCATCTGGGTGATACGACGCAATCTTTGAAAATAGGGATGCTGGATTAGATCATATAACAACGGATTTGGAATCGTAATGAATCCATAAATCGGATCGTTTAAAATTTTCAGCTTGTTTATTTGACTCACAAATACCTGGTTTAATGGCAGCAAATATAGGTATTTATGTCTAGTATTTTTTGTGCAATTCAACAACAACTACGATCTACTATTCTACTTCAGTTGGTTTCTCAAATCAAAAAAAATACATTTACGGCGTTTTATTGGAGATAATGATAATTTGTAATGAGAATTAAGATTCAAAATAATGAACTTATAGCTGAATTTAACAGCAAAGGTGCGGAGCTTCAATCTTTGAAAAGTTGTCGTTCGCAACGCGACTATATCTGGGAAGGCAATCCGGAAATTTGGGGTAAACACGCGCCGATCTTGTTTCCCATCGTTGGCACTTTGAAAGAAAATCAATATCACTACAAAAACAAGATTTATGCATCACCGAGACATGGTTTTGCACGTGATATGGTGTTTGAAGTTATTAGCGTCTCGTTACACTCAGTAGTGTTTTCATTGAAAGCTAATGCACAAACAAAAGAGATTTATCCATTTGATTTTGAGCTTCAAATTGACTATTCTCTTATCAAGAATAACTTAGAAATTAACTATCACGTTATCAATCACGATTGCGAAAGAATGCCATTTTCTATTGGCGGTCATCCGGCATTTGCAACACCGAAGAACTTTGATTCGTACTCCTTAGAGTTTGAAGAATCTGAGAATTTGGAATCATACACTCTAGAAAATGATTTGCTTTCCAATACAACAGTGACTATTCCGATAAATGATAGAAAGCTTCCCCTTACCTACCGTTTATTCGAAAAAGATGCGCTGATTTTCAAAAAACTAAATTCAAAAAGAATCTCATTACTTGAGGAAAACGAGCCGATTCTTCACTTTCATTTTGAAAATTTTAAAAACTTTGGTATATGGACTAAGATCAATGCGCCGTTTATTTGTCTTGAGCCTTGGTTGGGATATTCCGATTTGGCTGCTTCTGATGGGAATATTGAAAACAAAGAAGGCATCCTTTTTCTAGAGGCTGGCAAAACGTTTAAATGCTGTTATCGTATAGAAATAATTTAAATCCAATCGCATGCTACCCATTAATTTCAATCCATTTCAAAATCTTGAAACAAATAGACTTTTGCTCCGAAAGCTCAGCAATTCAGATGTAACAGAAGTATTTGAGTTTCGCAGTAACGCTACTGTGATGCAATATATTCCGAGACCACTGTTGCAAAATGAAGCTGAAGCTATAGAACATATTGCCATGATTAATGAAAAAATAGAAAATAATGAAGGAATCAATTGGGCGATCACACTCAAAGGAAACCCAAAACTAATTGGAATTATTGGTCACTTTCGAATTCAACCTCAAAACTACCGTTCTGAAATTGGTTACATGATCTCGCCCGAATACCACGGAAAAGGAATTGTCACTGAAGCAATCCATGAAGTGGTTCGCTATGGCTTTGAAAAAATGAAATTGCATTCTATTGAAGCAATCATCGACCCGAGAAATCTTGCTTCTGAACGTGTACTACAAAAAAACGGATTTACAAAAGAAGCACACATCCTAGAAAATGAATACTTCAATGGTGAATTTCTCGATACAGTTATCTATTCTTTACTGAGAAGAAACTTCAAAAGTCGATAACTTATTTTTCAAACTTCGGAATGGTTCTCAGATACAATTCTTCCACTTTCTTTCTAGCCCAAGCTGTTTTTCTCAAAAAAGTCAAACTAGACTTCACGCTCGGATTCTCCGAGAAGCATCTGATTTTAATCAGTTCAGCCAAAGTATCAAACCCGTAATAGTCAACTAATTGTTCAACAATTTTTTGCAGTGTAACACCATGTAACGGATCTTTCGAGGAATTTGCTTGCATCAGTCAAAAGTGCAATTACACATCATCAATTCACAAAAAAACCATCAAAATAAAAATTTGATGGCTTTCATTGTTATCAACAAAAATTGTTATTGAACAGCTAAGAGAGCATTGATATTTCCATAGCCAAATTGTGAACTCTTATTAGGAAAGAAATTTCCAGATTGACGCATTTTTGCCAATACTTGATCTCTGGTCCACGATGGATTTTTAGCCCAAACCAAGGCTGCAATTCCAGCTGTTGTTGCTGTTGCCACGGAAGATCCGCCAACATAATCCGTTTGTGCATTGTAGTAACTATTCACAGGAACGTTTTTGCCGGTCGCTGCTCTTTGCATAACGATAGTAAAATCAACTTTACTGCCGGTATGACAATCATCACATTTTACAATTGTAGCTCCTTCTTTAACGCCAGTTACTGCAACAGTTTCGGGCATCCACGCCGGAAAAATAACACCAACAAAAGTTGTAAAACTAGTTGATGTGCCGGCAGCGCAAAAAATCAATTTTCCCTTGCTGTAAGCCAATCGAATTGCATCTTCAATTTTACCAACTGAGAAAATATGTCCCATCGACATCGAAATGATCTTGACGTTGCTGTTGTTGGCCAAGGCTGTGAATGCTTTCTTAACGCCTTCTTGTTCCTGATAACCATCGACAACCACATTGGCTGCAGCACGATAAGTTATTAAATTAGCATTATAGGCAACACCAACCGGCATACCACTGTTGTTGCGCGGTGCAGTTGCCACAGAAGCCATACTTGTTCCATGCCCACACAAGTCATTTGGACCATCAGTACTTGTACTCCATGGCCAAACAGAATCAACGTAAACGCCAAACTTCTGAATTGTTCGACCTGAAGAAACACCAGTGTTGAAACTTGAACCCAAAAGTGTTTGATTTGGAGAAGTTCCGGTATCAATGATTCCAATTGTCACACCTTGACCAGTACTCAGCGACCAAGCTGATGGAATGTTGTGCTGGTAGAAAGTCCATGGTACTTTAGCATTAGGAGTAACGGTTGTAAAGTCGGAAGTATTCAATGTTTGTGATTCATAACCACAGCCTGACGATCCTGAACTGGAAGCTGCACTTCTCATTTGTTCCTCTCGAATCGCAACATACCGATAATCAGCGGGTTCGATATAACGGATATACTTACTGCGTCTTAATGCAATGATGGTCTCCTGCTTTGTGATCATCACATTGATCAGATTTAAATCTGAGTCCGCAGAAACCAATATCTTACTCAAAGGCTGCTGTTCGTAGGTTGTAATTATTCTGAGTAATTCTTCTTGTAGTCGTTGACTATTGTTACTTTTTGAGCGATCAAAATCTGACTTTGAATTACCAAATCCAATAGTGATCAAATTATTTCCGTGATACGCGGCGCTCCACAGCATTTGATTTGAAGCTTCTTTCCAATTAAAATTACCGCGAGACTGAAGCGCGTTGTCAATGGCCTGATTAACTTGCTGCGTTGTTAATGGTTCTTTCTGAACGGCATCAATGATAATTGGGGAAGCGTCGGTTTCATCTTGGTTGCAAGAGCTAAAAAAAGCAATACAAAATAGGGAAATCAGTAAACATTTATTTCTCATAAAATTGATTTTTAGTGATTTATAAACGAATTTAATAAATGATATGGTTCGTGTCGCAAATGTTAATAAAAATCTAAAAAAATATTTATGAAAGTCGATTAATACAGCCCTGATTTTAGTGAAAGTATCGGTTTAAAACATTTAGATTTTGTACTATCTTTGCGGTCCTATGCAAAAAACTGTCAATATCCTTAACAAGCGAGCGCGCTTTGATTACGAGATTCTGGAAACTTATACCGCAGGAATCGTTTTGACTGGTACCGAGATTAAGTCCATTCGACTCGGAAAAGCGAACATTACGGAAAGCTTCTGCGAGTTTAATGATGCGACTGAACTTTTTGCGATTAACACCTACATCGAAGAATATGCATTCGGAAATCAGTTTAATCACAAAGCACGGAGTGAACGCAAGTTGTTGTTAAACAAACGTGAACTAAAAAGTTTGTCAAAAAATGTACAAACCAAAGGTCTTACTATTGTTCCCCTAAAGTTGCATACCAACGAGAAAGGATTGGCGAAGCTAGATATCGGACTTTGTCGCGGAAAGAAAACCTACGACAAAAGAGAATCCTTGAAAGAACAAGATACCAAGCGTGATCTCGATCGACTCAAAAAAAGCTTTTAGTTGTTTTTTTATGACTAGATTTGTCCTAAACAAATTTAGAGTGTCTTGCACAAGTTACTGAAACATGCACGTGAAAAAAAAGGTTTGAAGACGAGAGAAATTTCAACTTTGCTGAACATCGATCAAGCATTGATTAGCAAATTTGAGAACGGACAACGAACACCTACCAAACAGCAAGTAATTCAATTGGCTAAATTGCTCGAAATTGATGAAGACTTATTGATAATTGCTTGGTTAAAAGAAAAAATCAAACACCTTATCGCCGATGAGTCCTTAGGATTAAAAGCGCTTCAGGAAGTTGCAAGTGAACTAGATCCAACAAAGGAAAAGAACAAAAACATTGATTTTCTATTTGAAGAAATGGAAACGCTTAGAGCCAAAATGGAAGCCTTCAAAAATTCACAAACGAATTAATTCTTATTCTCCAACAGCGGTACGAAGCGAAACGTGCCATGCTCGTGCTTTTCGAATTGCGTTTCATTTTTACGAATGAGTACTGTCATGACTTGAACATCTTCACCTAACGGAATTACGAGCCGGCCGCCTATCTTGAGTTGTGCCATCAGTGGTTTTGGGATTATTGGAGCTCCGGCAGTTACAATAATGCTGTCATATGGGGCGTGAGCGATCAAACCTTTATAACCGTCACCGAATGACAAATGCTTGGGTCGAATTCCTATTTTTGGCAATAATGACGAAGTTTGATTAAAAAGTTCTTTTTGACGCTCAATGCTGTAAACCTGAGCACCCATCATACATAAAACCGCAGTTTGATAACCAGAGCCGGTTCCAATTTCTAGGATTTTATGCCCTTTTTTTACTTCAAGCAATTGGGTTTGAAATGCTACCGTGTACGGTTGCGAAATCGTTTGCCCTGCGCCAATCGGAAATGGTTTGTCTTGATAAGCGAAATCTTCAAAACTTGAATTCAAAAAAAGATGTCTGGGAATTTTCATCATTGCTTCAAGAACATTCTTGTCGTTAATTCCTTTTTCCTTGAGCAAATTGATGAGCTGAATTCGTAGTCCTTTATGCTTAGCTGTATCTTTCAAAATCGAAATAAAATTTTCGTTCCAAAAGTAATAAAGAAATCGCAATTTTTGGGAGCATAATGTGACTATTATACCTAAAATTTTATTCGAATGTTGAAAAATTGACTAGTCAATATGGCCTAAACAGTCAGTGGTGATTTTATCATGACGTGGAAAATTTACCACTTTAAATTATCTCTCTAATATCAAGTAGCGATACCAATTAATTTCTATTTTTGTTCAAATTTTTTTATATGCTAAAAATTGGTGTCTTAGGTGCCGGTCATCTTGGTAAAATTCATTTAAAATTATTACAATTATCTACGCAATACGAGCTGGTCGGATTTTATGACGAAGATCTTGAAAACGGAAAGAAGATAGCAGAAGAGTTTGGCTATAAACAATTTAACACTATTGAATCATTGATCGATGCTGTGGATGTCATTGACATTGTAACGCCAACGCTTTCTCACTGCGAATGCGCCGCTGTAGCGATTAAATCCGGTAAGCATGTCTTTATTGAAAAACCCATTTCGAATACTGTTGCAGAAGCAGAAGAAATAATGGCTTTGGCCAAAGAATATGGAGTTAAAGGTCAAGTTGGACACGTAGAACGTTTCAATCCTGCATTTATAGCAACTAAAGAAATGATTGAAAATCCGATGTTTATCGAAGCTCATCGATTGGCTGAGTTTAATCCGAGAGGAACCGACGTTCCAGTTGTATTGGATTTGATGATACATGATATTGATGTTATTTTAAGTGTAGTCAACTCCAAAGTAAAGTCGATTAGCGGCAGCGGTGTTTCAGTAATATCAGACACTCCTGATATTGCCAACGCGCGTATCGAATTTGAAAACGGATGTGTCGCCAATCTTACCTCCAGCAGGATTTCGCTCAAGAACATGCGCAAGACTCGGTTCTTTCAGAAAGACGCTTATATCTCAGTTGACTTTCTGGAGAAAGCATGTGAAGTTGTCAAAATGAAAGATGCACCGGAAAATCCGGGTGATTTTGATATGATTCTTCAAAATGCGGAAGGAGTTAAAAAGCAAATTTATTTCGCCAACCCGACTGTAGCTCCAAATAATGCGATACTTGACGAATTAGAAACCTTTGCCGCTGCAATCAATGGAAATACAACACCAATAGTAACGCTAGAACAAGGCACTGATGCACTTCGGGTAGCCTATCAAATCATAGATTGTTTTAAATCATAAATAATAGAAAAATGAAGAATATAGCTGTAATCGGAGCCGGAACAATGGGTAACGGAATTGCGCATACGTTTGCTCAAAGCGGATTTACTGTAAAACTAATCGACATCTCCGAGCAATCTCTGGACAAAGGAATGGCAACAATTGCGACCAATCTCGACAGAATGGTAGCTAAAGGCAGTATTACCGAAGATGACAAATTGAAAACAATTCGCAATATTATCACTTACACTGCTCTCAAAGATGGAGTTGTCGGCGTTGATCTTGTCGTCGAAGCTGCAACTGAGAATATTGAATTGAAACTAAAAATTTTCAAACAACTCAATGAAGCGTGCTCACATCAAACGATTCTGGCTACAAACACCTCTTCTATTTCCATTACACAAATAGCTTCAGTGGTTTCGCATCCGGAACGTGTGATTGGTATGCACTTTATGAATCCAGTGCCGATTATGAAATTGGTTGAAATCATTCGCGGTTACAATACTAGTGATGCTATTACTAAAGTCATCATGGACTTGTCCGTCGCTCTCGGAAAAGTCCCAGTGGAAGTGAATGATTATCCTGGTTTTGTGGCCAATAGAATTCTGATGCCCATGATTAATGAGTCTATTGAAACTTTATACAACGGTGTTGCAGGTGTTTATGAAATCGATACAGTCATGAAATTGGGAATGGCACATCCAATGGGACCATTGCAATTGGCTGATTTTATTGGACTTGATGTATGTCTGGCTATTTTAAACGTCATGTATGATGGATTCAAAAACCCGAAATACGCCCCATGTCCATTGCTTGTCAATATGGTAATGGCCGGAAAATTAGGTGTAAAGTCGGGAGAAGGATTCTACGATTATTCCGAAAGTAAAAAAGCGGAAAAAGTAGCTCGAATGTTTTTGAAAAATTAATTTGTAACACGGAATAGTTAATAATGACTTCCAAATTATTAATTGTTAATTATTCATTATTCAATAAAGATCGATGGCAAGTATTTTTCCATTTGAAGCTGTTCGTCCCACACGAGACAAAGTTTGCTTGGTAACTTGCCGCTCCTACGAAGAATATGTCACTGCTGAATTGGCTGCTCAATTGGATTTTAATCCGTTGTCGTTTTTGCATGTACTCAAACCGGCCTTTATCAACCAGCAAACGATTGCTTACGAAAAAAGATACAAGCAAGTTCACCAAAAATACCAGGAATTTAAAGATGAAATTATTCTCGTAAAGGACAAGAAGCCTGCGATTTACATTCATAAAATTATCACCAAAACAGAATCCTTTACGGGAATCATTGTCGGAACTTCGATTGAAGAATACCGAAACGATATTATCAAAAAGCATGAAGACACGATAGCTTTTCGAGTTCGACTGCTGAAAGAATACATGAAGTACTCCGGATTCAACACAGAGCCGGTACTCATGACCTATCCCGATAACAAGACCATAGAAAATTGGATTTTCAATTGCACACAGAAATTCGCTGATTTTGAATTTTCAACCACCAAGAAAGAAATTCATTACCTATGGAAAATTGATGATTTACTAGAAATCAATTGGTTGCAGAATATTTTTCGGAAGATCAATAATCTCTACATCGCCGACGGTCATCATCGTTGTGAAGCTTCGGCCTTACTCTCTGAAGAAAACGAAGATGACGACAATGAGTCAAAGCGTCATATGCTTAGCTATTTGATTTCAGAAAACAATGTCAGAATATATGAGTATAACCGCGTCATCAAAGACCTTAACGGTTTATCTAAAAGCGACTTTTTGCATTCCTTAAGTATAACTTTTGCAATCGAAAATCTGGATCAAGCTGATGCAAAACCTACTACCAAACACCAATTTGGCATGTACCTCGACAGACAGTTTTACCGTTTGACATTAAAAGAAGAACATCAAAGCTTTAAGACCGTTTTGCAAGCTCTTGATGCGCAAATCCTGTACGAAAAGGTACTGTCAGAACTCCTCAATATTAGAGATTTACGAAACGATGAACGCATTGAGTATATTTCTGGTAAACATACTTTACAAGTTTTGAAACAAAAAGTAGATGAAGGTGAATTTGAGGTGGGATTTATTTTGTTTCCGTGTGATATCCATGAAATCAAAAATATGGCAGACCAACACCTGATCATGCCGCCAAAAAGTACTTATATTGAACCGAAATTTAGAAGCGGATTGGTGATTTATGAGTTGTAATTCTCCGAAAAAATAAAAGTATTCGCATTAAAATATCAAGTATGTCCATTCAAGATAATCTTCAAAAAATTAGAGCTACACTTCCACCGCATGTTACGCTTGTCGCTGTCTCGAAGACAAAACCGATTCCCGAACTACTTGAGGCTTACCATGCCGGTCAACGGGTTTTCGGAGAAAACAAGATTCAGGAAATGACAGAAAAATGGGAACAAATGCCCAAAGATATCCAATGGCATATGATTGGTCATGTTCAAAGCAACAAAGTCAAATATATGGCGCCATACGTTAGCTTAATACATGGCGTTGACAGTCTGAAATTATTGGAAGAAATCAACAAACAAGCACAAAAAAACAACAGAATTATAGATTGCCTTTTGCAACTTCATATCGCAGAAGAAGAAACCAAGTTCGGATTGAATGAAGAAGAACTTCGAGATTTGTTGCAATCAGAAACTTTCAAAAATCTGCATCATATTAGAGTGATTGGACTAATGGGCATGGCAACATTTACCGAAAACCAAGCTCAAATAAAGAGAGAATTCCAACATCTCAAAGCCATTTTCGATTCGAATCAACAGCCGACAGCCGACAACCTATATCTTACAGTTCTATCCATGGGCATGTCCGGTGATTATCAAATCGCCATTGAATGTGGCAGTACGATGATTCGAATAGGAAGTAGTATCTTTGGCGGGCGATAACTGTCGACGGACAATAACAATTGACTACTAATTACTGAACACTGATTACCACATTTGTACGCAATATTAGACATAGAAACGACGGGCGGTCAATATAATGAAGAAGGCATTACTGAAATTGCCATCTACCGTTTCGATGGTCATGAAATCATTGATCAGTTCATTAGTTTGGTCAATCCTGAAATTCCAATTCAACCATTTGTAGTTAAGCTGACAGGCATCAACAACGCTATGTTGCGTTCGGCACCCAAGTTTTTCGAAGTAGCCAAGCGCATCATCGAAATCACACAAGATGCCATTATTGTGGCTCATAACGCTTCATTTGATTACCGCATCTTACGAACCGAATTTCGTCGACTAGGTTACACTTTTGATTGCAAAACACTATGCACGGTCGAATTGGCCAAAGTACTCATGCCAGAGCAACCTTCATACAGTTTAGGCAAATTAGTGCGTTCACTCGGAATTCCTATGGCCGATCGTCACAGAGCTAGCGGCGATGCCATGGCAACCGTTAAGCTCTTCAAGATGCTTTTGGATAAAGATCTTGAGAAAAAAATTGTGACGGAGATGATTCAAACAGAAATCGTCAAAGGCATGCCGCCTAAATTATTGGATATCGTTGAGAGTATGCCGTCGCGAACCGGAGTGTATTACATTCACAGAGAAGATGGTTCCATCATCTATATCGGCAAAAGCAAGAATATCAAGAAAAGAATTAATCAGCATTTTACGGGAACGACACATAAATGCAAGAAAATTCAATTGGAAGTCTTTGCGGTTACTTACGAAGAAACCGGCAGTGAACTAATCGCGTTGCTCAAAGAAAGCGACGAAATAAAAGTTAACCAGCCCATCTACAATCGATCGCAGCGCAAAAGCATATTCCAATGGGCATTGTATGCGGAAAAAGATGAAAACGGTTACCTTAATCTCCGGTTGCAAAAAGCAGATAGCCGAAAAAAAGAAATTACCGCATTTACGACGCTGCAAGAAGGCAAAAATGCCCTCTTCCGGATAACGGCTCATTACAAACTTTGTCAAAAACTGACTGGACTCTACGACACCAAAAATCAATGTTTCCAATATACGATTAACGAGTGTGATGGCGCATGTATTGGCAAGATTTCCGCCGAAGAGTATAACACAAGAGTTCAAGAATTTATCGACAAAAACGTTTTTGAGAATAAGACGTTGGTCATCATCGACAAAGGCAGAACAATCAACGAACGCTCTGCAGTTCTGATCGAGCACGGCATTTACAAAGGATATGCTTTTTACGATCTCAACTATCAGATTCGGAACATCGATATCTTGAAAAACATGATCACGCCTATGAGCAGCAATCGAGATACAAGAACAATTATTCAAAGTCAAATTAGACGAAGCAAAAGCCTGAAGTTGTTGTATTTTTAGGGCTTATTTTTTGGAAGCTATTTCCCGCTGTTCGTTATATCTTTTTCTAAACTCTTTCATGGTTTGTAACCCTGAAAGAGTTCAAAAAAAGGATGCCACTGCCATCGGGGCTAAAAATGGCAGCGGCGTTTAAAAAACAAATATGAAGTACTTAATCGTCATTGTTGGTCCAACCGCAATTGGAAAAACCGCGCTGAGCATTCGTTTGGCAAAGCACTTTCATTGCGAAATACTCTCTTGCGATAGCCGGCAGTTCTTCCGGGAAATGTCGATAGGCACGGCAGCGCCTACAAACCTAGAGTTGGCAGCAGCACCGCACCATTTTGTTCACAATCGTTCCATAGAAGATCATTACACCGTAGGTGATTTCGAAAAGGAAGCTACCGCCAAATTACACGAGTTGTTTACCGATCATGATTGGGCTATTTTAGTTGGAGGCTCAGGTTTATATGTAGATGCAGTCTTAAACGGTCTCGACTATTTTCCCGAGATTGACCCTATTGTAAGAAAACATGTTCTGCAAGAATACACGAAAAGCGGCTTGGATTATCTTCAAGATCAATTGAAGCAACTTGATCCATCTTTTTATGATAAAATCACAGTTGATAATCCGCAGACTTTGCTTAATCCTCAGCGCATGATGCGATTTATCGAAGTGTGTATTGGAAGCGGAAAACCCTACTCTACTTTTTTAAACCAAAAGACAACGAAACGACCATTTGTACCTATTATAATCGGACTCGAAGCAGAGCGACAAGTGCTTTATGATCGCATCAACAGACGAGTCGATGTCATGGTGACATCAGGACTGCTGGAAGAAGTAAAAAGTTTGCATGATAACAGACATCGCAACGCCTTACAAACGGTTGGTTATCGCGAGATTTTTGAATATCTTGATGGGTCGATAACACTCGACCAAGCAATTGAGGAAATCAAGAAAAATACCCGTCGCTTCGCCAAAAGACAATTAACTTGGTTTAAAAAAAATGAAGATATTAAATGGTTTGATTATCAAACAAATGAAGAGATGATAATTGACTACATTACATCAAGAATTCATGCGAAACAAACCAGTTAACAAACAAATGCTTCAAGCGAACAAGTAAACTAGATCATCTATGCCAATAGCTTCAGATTTTGAATCGGTTTTCACCATGGATTGGGAAATCAACTTTATGCAATGCAGTCCAAATGGCTATTTGCGCTACACTGATTTGTGCAATATTTTACAACTAACTGCCGCAGCGCATTCGGAAAAAGGCGGATTCAGTTTTGTAGATATGCAAGTATATGATCAAGCGTGGGTTCTGAGCCGAATTAGAATCGAAGTAGCGCAGTTGCCAAAGTGGAAAGATGTGATAAGCGTTACAACTTGGATCAACGCATTGGAGCACTCTAAATCGACTAGAGCCATGGAAGTTTCAATTAATGGAAAAAAGATTATTGGTATTGAAACGTTTTGGGTTGTGTTTAATACCAAAACCCGACGCGCCGAGCAGTTGATGGTATCGCACGATCATTGTGAGAAATATCCCGACAGGAAAGCCACTGCTCTACCTTTTTCCAAAATTGAAATCAAGGAAAGTAAGTCATTGCTTTTCGAACGTAAAGTAGTGTTGTCCGATTTGGATATTGTTAATCATGTCAACAATGTGAAATATCTTGAATGGTGCCTTGATATTGCAGATGACCCAAGAATACTGTCGAACCAAATTGCGAGTTTTGAAATGAACTTTCTAAGAGAACTTTCATTGGGAGATGTGGTCGAAGTACATGAGCAAATCGATGAAAAGAGTACTGTTTTTACCATCAGTAAATCAGGGAAATCAGTATTTGCTTTATTGGTAAATTGGAAATAGTTTCGGAATAAACCAGCAGAACCTAGCCCCGGTGGCAGTGGCATCCTTTTTATGCTGAACTCGTTTCAGTATCTCGGCATAACTCGTTTACCATTTGAAGATCCTGAAACGAGTTCAGGATAAAAAGATAGAACGAACGACGGGATTATGCTACAAAAAAAAGCTCCGATCTCTCAGAGCTTTTAGCTTTAGCTTGCCATTTTGTTTTTGACTACCAATCGGAATCCTTCGCCGTGGATGTTAAGAATTTCTACATCTTCGTCTAATTTTAGGTACTTTCTCAACTTGGCTATGTACACATCCATACTTCGCGAGGTAAAGTAATTGTCATCTCGCCAAATCTTCGTGAGTGCCAGCTCTCTCGGCATGAGGTCATTTTCATATAAAGCGAGCATTTTAAGAAGTTCGTTTTCTTTTGGAGACAACTTTATTGGTTCTTCATTTTTGTAGGTCAAAAAACGCAATTTTGAGTTTAGGTGGAAATTTCCAATTTGAAACTCAAATTTAATTTGTTCCGGTTTTACTTCTGTTGACTTTCTTTGCATGATTGCTTTGATTTTCATCAAGAGCACTTCAGAGTCGAATGGCTTATTGAGATAATCGTCTGCTCCCACTTTGTAACCTTTTAAGACGTCTTCTTTCATGGACTTAGCGGTCAGGAAAATGATTGGCACTTCTTTATTCTTTTCGCGAATTTCCTTAGCTAGTGTATAGCCATCTTTATAGGGCATCATGACGTCGAGAATGCATAAATCGTAAGTATCTTTCTTGAATTTTTCAAAACCTTCCATGCCATTCTTGGCTAATGTGACATCGAAGTCATTTAGCACAAGATAATCTTTTAGAATAGCGCCAAAATTTTGGTCGTCTTCTACTAAGAGGATTTTTTTGTTTTCTGTTTCCATTTCAGTATAGTTTAGTTTAGTTGATTAATGGTAATTTGATGATAAAAGTGCTACCTTTTCCTTTTTCACTTTCGACAAAAATCTGACCGTTATGGTCATCAATTATTCTCTTTACGTAGGCCAGACCTAGTCCGTGCCCTTTTACATTGTGAACATCTCCGGTATGTTCGCGATAAAACTTTTCAAAAATTCTTTTTTGAGCTACTTTGCTCATTCCTATTCCGTGATCTTTTACTTTGATAAGAACGAAATCTTTTAGGTTTTCAGTATACACATCAATAATCGGTGCTTCTGTTGAATACTTTATTGCATTATCGAGTACATTGACTATTACGTTTGTAAAGTGCATATCGTTTAGTAACACGGTCGTTCTGTTGGCCTCAAAGTGTTTGGTAATAGTACCATTTCGATCTTCGATAATCAGATTTACATGTTCGATGGCATCTTCAATGATGTCGTGAATATTATTGGACTCTTTAGCAATATCAAGTTCTTTCTTTTCGAGCTTTGAAATTCTCAATACGTTTTCCACTTGAGCATGCATTCTTTTATTCTCATCACGAATCATTTGCAAATAGCGATGTACTTTCTCTCTATCTTCAATCACTTTTGGATTCTTGATCGCATCGAGTGCTAGATTTATTGTTGCAATCGGCGTTTTAAATTCGTGGGTCATGTTGTTTATAAAATCAGTCTTTATTTCTGAAATTTGACGTTGACGGATCAATTGGCTCAGAGCACTAGAATAAGCTACGATGATGACAAGCGTAAATATTATTGACAGTAAGGAAATTCCAACCAATTCAGAGAAAAGAAACTTTTCTTTAAAAGGAAATCCAACCAAGAGCTTGTACTTATCATTACCTTCATTATCTGTAAATACGGGAATTGCGTACATCTCATCTTTATCGAACACGAAATTATCAGATTGAATTTTTGTTGCAAGTCCATTGCTGTATATGCTAAATTCAAAAGGAGTCTTTACGTCATATTGTTCCAACTCCTCCTTGAGAATCTTTTGAAGATGTTCTTTAGAGATCCTTTCCTGCAGTGGTTTAGCAGCAGCTATGTCTTTAAAGAATATTTCAAACTGCGCGTTGTCGAGAATATCTAGCTTTCCGGATTTCTTAATTTTAATATCCGCATTTACTTTGTTATCAACACCTGATTGATCTATTTCTCTATTTCCAAAAACCTCAGTTGTTCTTTTTGAAGTAAAGTTTTTGAGTTTTACACTATCGAGTTTTTTATCAAAGAACGAAGATGAAATGTTATAGTCTTCTGAGATGATATTATTTGAGTATATAATGGTCTCATTAGTTCGCGAATTTCTTTGATAATAGCCGAACTCTAAGAAGTCGCTTTTTTGGGGTTCTTTACCAATGCTATCTTTTATCTTCTTGTATTTGTCGATAAAACTGTAAGCTTCTTCCTTTTCTAATTTCTCGGCAACATTTCCCATTACTTGTTTCACATGAAACCGGAATTGTTCTTCGTTGTTTTTGAAAGACGTATTGAACCAATAAACTTGAACCAGAATAATACCGATTAGAGACAAACTCATCAACAATACGAGTAACCGGAAAAATAACTTATTCATCTTGTCAAAATTAACTTTTTAACATTTACACGATAAATACATTAACCAAAGATTAACATCAAATGCGAATATTATTGATTTTGTAATTTTTTAAGAATTTCATCAACCTGATGGTAACTTTTTGAAAGGTCAATATTCTCAATTACAAATTCACTTTTTGCTATTCTCATCTCGTCGCTCCACTGGTTGTTCATTCGTGAAATGACCTCCTGCTTTGTCGTATGATCTCTTGCTAAAACTCTTGAAATTCTCTCATCAATTGGAGAAATCACGCTAATGACATAATCACAATCTGAATTACTACCACTTTCAAAAAGTATAGCTGCTTCCTTTACTACAATAGGTTCTTTATTGTTTGCCTTCAGCCACGTTTTGAAATGCTGATGGACTTCAGGATGAATGATTGAATTCAGCGCTTCCAACTTCCTCTTATCATTGAATACTAACTCAGCGAGTTTTGCTTTACTAAGTAGTTGATTTTCGAAAATTGTTTCACCAAATGTGTTTTTTATTTTCTCAATTACTTTTGGTGTATTCAGCAGGTTCTTAGCCTCTTCATCTGCAATATATACCGGTATTCCCTTTGACCGGATATATTTAGCAATTGTAGATTTGCCACTTCCTATACCTCCTGTTAATCCGATTACCTTAGTCATTTCTTAAAAAATAATTCAGGAAATGCCTCCTGTGGTTCTACCTTTTTGATTCTGATTTTAAAAAACGAAAGCAGAAAACCATGTCCATAACTCCTGAATTGAATCCATGTTGCGACAATAGACAAAAAGCCAATCACTATACTTCTATTTTGAATTGATGAAATCAGAAAAATCAAAAAGAAATAGAGACAATACAGTTTAAAGATAAAATCTTGTACAAAAAATAAGAGTCCAATCGAAACGTAAAAACCAATCAAAAAAACAGAAGGAAAAAAAAAGGTGATTTTTTGATAATGAGGATGCCAAGAATCAAGAATTGGCCTTGCTTTTCCGAATTTATTTGCTTGTAGCGCAAATTTATCCCAGTCTATTCTCCTTTTATGATACACATAGGCGTCAGATATCAATTTCGATTTAAATCCCAATTCCCACAGTCGAATAGTTAAATCCGGGTCTTCACCGGGATGAATATTAGAAAAGCCGCCCGAAGTTTGGAACGCTTTTCTAGATAATCCCATATTGAAGCTTCTTGGCTGAAATTTATTCAATTTTTCACTTCCGCCTCTAATACCGCCTGTAGTTAGGAACGATGTCATAGAGAAATTAATTGCTTTCTGGATATCTGAAAATGATTGTAACGCTTGATCTGGTCCACCAAAAAAATCGACATAATTCGTATTCAATGATTGTGCAACATTCGATAGGTAATGCTCGGGTATAATGCAATCGGAGTCAAAAATAATAAAGTAATCGCCTTTGGCTTTTTGCATGCCGTAATTCCTAGAATCGCCGGGACCTGTATTTTCTTTATAGAAGTAAGAAATTGCAAGTCTATCCTTATAGCGCATAGCAACTTCTTCCGACTTGACTGTTGAACCATCTTCAATTATTATTATCTCAAAATCTTGGGAATAGTCTTGTCGGACAATACTCGCCAAAAACTCATCTATTTCAGCAGGACGATTGTAGACCGGAATAACGATTGAAAAATACATCACATAAAGTTTTAACAAAGATAAACTATATAAAAAAACAAAAGCCACCTGATTGGTGGCTTTTGAATTAATAATAGTGGCAATACTATTCTTTAATAACTTTGATAGTTTTCACTTGATTATCCGCAGTTACCTTCACTAAATAGGTTCCAGCAGATAAAGCAGACATGTTAATTTGCGATTGATTTGCATTAATTATACTTGTCATCACTTCTTGACCTAAAAGGTTAAATACCGAAACATTTGTGATAGGCTTATTGTATGAAAGATTCAAAATATCTCTCACTGGATTAGGGTAAGACTTAAAGTTCTCACTGTCAAACGAGGTGTTGCTTAGCAATGATGGGTCATAAGCCGAGATCAGAAATTCGCCATCTAATGACGTACCCCATTTCCAAACACCAATATACAATGTTGAACCTGGAGTCAAACCTGTTAATGGCTCTATCGAGAAGTTACCTGTTCCAGTATCATCATCGCATCCAACTTCAACCAACGAACCACAAACACCAGTATAAATACTGATAACAGAATCTGTCATAACTGTACCCGGTGCACCTTGCGTTTCAATCGTCAATGTGCCAGATGCTGGAACAGTGACGAAATACCATACATCATTAGATCTATTGGTTTGACAGATAAAGGTTGGTAGTCCAACTGTGCTCGTAGCGCTAATGTTTGAACCAGTGACAGGTGAAGCCGAAAAGTTACCACCTGCTATAATTTCTACAGCTCCAGTACAATCATCATTTGCGGGTGGCGGTGGCGGTGTTCCGATACAAATATCGAAAGTAGTATTTTGACCTGTTGTTCCTGTTGCAGTGTATACCCTCACATAATAAGTTTCCCCCACCGTTAATCCTGTAACTGTTCTTAGATTGACAGTCGAACAAGAACCTGGAACTAGTGCAAGCGAAGCACAATCACCTGTCCAAACCGAAGAAGATAATGTTGTTGTTGATCCGGCGAGATTACTCAGTCGAATGGTTTGCAAAACATCGGAAGCCACAAAAGAATACCAAACATCGTCGTCTTCAGTTCCGGCACAAGCGGCAGAATCGACATTTGAAGCAGTAGCACTTTGAACCGTTCCTGATTCGAATGATGTGCAACTGTCGTCTGGATTTACTGTCAAAGCAACTGCTCCTGCACATTCATCGTTAGCTGGCGGAGGTGGTGGCGTTCCAATACAAACGTCAAAAGTAGTATTTTGTAATGCTAAACCTCCGAAAGAATATACTCTCAAATAGTACGTTTGTCCCACTATTAAACCAGATGGTGTACTTGTGTTAGCATCAGAGCAAGAATTTGGGACTAAACTAAGCGATCCACAATCTCCTGTCCAAAGTGAGTGATATAAGTCAAGTGTACTTCCTGCAACATTGCTAAGTGTGATGATATGCGCAGCATTTGATGCTGTAAAAGAGTACCAGACATCATCATCTTCAGTTCCTCCACATGCAGTGGCATCGACTGATGAAGCTGTTGCCCCATTAATAGTGCCTGAAGTAACGACAGCGCAAGAGGCGTCTGAATTTACTGTAAGGGCCTCTGCTCCTGAACATTCATCATTTGCTGGAGGTGTCGGTGGAGCAGAACAATTTATTGCTAAATCAAATGTAACACCTGGATCTCCATTGATCCAATTTCCAACATGTATGTAATAGGTAGTGCCAACAACTGAAACAAAATTAACGTTTACCACTGCATCTCCACTACCTCCGCTGGCAATACAAGTCCCTGCCGTAAATCCACCGCATGTCCCATCAGAACTCGCGAAAACTTCAACTTGTGGTTCTTCTATGGTTCCTGTCGCGGTTAAGTTGATAATCTGTCCATCACCTACATAAGAATACCAAATATCGTTTCCAATAGTACCGACACAAGATGTTGCGTTTCCTCCACTAGCCGAATCCGTCACTTGATTAACCAATACATCGCCACAATTTAGGGCAATTGCACCTGAGCACTCATCATTTGCCGGTGGTGGTGGCGGTGTCGCTATGCATACTTCAAAAGTTGTATTTTGTAATGCTGTGGCTGTTGCTGTGTATACTCTTAAGTAGTAGGTTTCTCCTATTGTCAAACCATTCAAAGTTCTGATATTTGCAGTAGAACATGAACCAGACACTAAAGTCAACCCATTGCAGTCTCCTTGCCACAATGAAGACGAAACAGTTGTTGTTGAGCCAGTAACATTAGTAAACCGAACAACATGGACACTTTCATTAGCAACGAAAGAGTACCAAACATCATCATCTTCTGTACCAGTACATGCGTTAACATCTACAGCAGAGGCAGTTGCTCCGGAAACAGTTCCGATTGCCGGGCTAGAACATGTACTATCAGGACTTACAGAAAGAGGCTCTGCTCCTGAACATTCATCATTGGCAGGAGGCGTTGGAGCACTTTCACAAGTAACAGCTAAATCAAAAGTAACACCGGGATCTCCATTTATCCAATTTCCGATATGAACGTAGTAAGTTGTTCCTGCGACGGAATTAAAGGATACAGTAACTACAGCAGTCCCTGTTCCACCACTAGCAATACAAGTACCTGCTGTAAAACCATTACAAGTACCGTCAGTGCTTGCATAAACCTCAATTTGAGGTTCTTCGATTGTCGCAGTAGCGGTCAAATTAATAATATCACCAGTTCCTGCAATGGTGTACCAAAGATCATTTCCAATGGTTCCAATGCAAGAAGTTGCGGTTCCGCCGGTTGCCAAATCAGTAACTTCAGCAGTCAAAACATCACCGCAATTTAGCACTGTAGCATTGGTGCATTCATCATTTGCTTGAGCTTGAATTGTTGTTGAGAACAACATCGCCAAGCCAAATAAAGCAAAAAAAGTAGTTTTTTTCATAAATTAGATTTTCATAGTTAGTATGACGTAAAAATAAGAAAGATAGTGTTATATAAATAAAAAAAGCCACTAAAAAGTGGCTTTTTGTTTACAAAAAGTAGGAATTACTCTTTTACCACTTTCAAAGTTTTAACTTGATTATCCGCAGTAATTCTTACGAAATAAGTTCCAGCAGACAGACTTGTCATATCAATCTGTGATTGGTTGGAATTGATAGCTTTTGTCAATACTTCTTGACCAACTAAATTGAATACCGTAACATTTGAAATATTCTTGTCATAAGACAAATTCAAAACATCTTTTACCGGATTTGGGAAAGACTTGAAATTCTCATTATCGAAAGTGTTATTGCTCAATAATGAAGCGTCATATGCTGATAGTAAGAAATCTCCATCTAATGATGTGCCCCATTTCCAAACACCGATATACAATGTTGAACCTGGAGTTAAACCTGTTAAAGGTTCCAAAGAGAAATTATCTGTACCTGTGTCATCATCACAACCTACTTCTACCAAAGCACCACATGTACCAGTATAAATACTGATAACAGTATCTGTCATCACAGTACCAGGTGCAGCTTGAGTTTCAATTGTCAAAGAACCAGATGCTGGAACAGTAACTGAATACCAAACATCATTAAAACGATTAGTTTGACAAATGAAAACCGGAAGACCAACAGTACTTGTAGCGCTAGTATTTGAGCCAAGGATTGCACCTGCCGAAAAATCACCTCCTGCAGTAAGTTCTATAGCTGCGCTACAATCATCATTAGCCGGTGGTGGCGGTGGTGTTCCGATGCAAATATCAAACGTGGTATTTTGCAAAGCTGTCGCTGTTGTAGTGTAGACTCTAACATAATAAGTTTCACCGGCAGTTAAACCTGTTACTGTTCTTAAATTTAGAGTAGAACAAGTACCAGGAACTAATGCTAAAGTACCGCAATCACCTGACCATAAAGAAGTAGATAATCCTGTTGAAGATCCGGCGATATTGCTCAATTTAATGGTTTGCAAAACATCAGAAGCAACGAAAGAATACCATACATCATCATCTTCAGTTCCACCACAAGCGGCAGCATCAACAGCAGAGGCGGTAGCCCCTTCAACAGTTCCAGATTCAAATGAGGCACAACTGTCATCAAGGTTTGCTGTTAAAGCAATTGCTCCAGAGCACTCATCATTTGCCGGAGCTGTAGGCGCA
>CANHBE010000008.1 GCA_947458575.1 Flavobacteriaceae bacterium
AGGAACAATCTTCTACATCAAAATACCAAAAGAAAATGGAAAGGCCGAATATTGAATATATTCTAAAACTATCAGGAAATGAAGAAAGCGTTAAGCTAAAACTAATCCGTGTTTTGAAGTATGAACTACCAATAGAAATTGAAGCGTATGGTGCATATATTGCATTAAATAACTGTCAACAAGCTGCATTTTATGTACACAAAATAAAGCACAAAATAGCAATACTGGGACTTACAAAGACCTATCATATGTCCGAAAAATATGAAATTCAATTATCCGAAAATAGAAAAGAACTACAAAATGACTTTGAAAATGCCCTAACTGTGATGCTAAATTTCGTAAATAACTTATGACCCTAAAAAATATGACTTGTATTATAATTGACGATGAAATGATGGCTAGAGCCATAATTGAGCAGTATATAACATCGCTTTCAAAGATTAAAGTGGCAGGAGTATTCCCAAATGCCATAACAGCGATGAAATACTTGAACGACAATAAAGTAGATGTCATTTTTCTTGACATTCACATGCCGGATTTCAACGGATTTGATTTTATCAAGACCATCAAGAACCACCCAAAAATTATCTTAATAACATCAGATAAAGATTACGCTTTGGCTGCATTCGAATTTGATTTTATTATTGATTACTTAGTTAAGCCGATCACTAAAGATCGTTTTGAGAAAGCAATTTCAAAATTGACCAATCGTTCACGCGCAAAAGAACTACCTCAAATAATCAAAGGAGAAGTTAATACCGCTAAACCAACAAACGACCTTTATGTTAACATCGGAAACCGCTTGATTAAAATTGATTTTTCTCAAATAACGCTTATAAAAGCGCAAGGAGATTATGTAGAGATTAAAACTGAGTCAAGCTCATATACCGTTCATAGCACGTTAAAGAAACTAGAAAGCAAGCTTCCGGAGAAAATGTTCCTAAGGATACATCGATCTTATATCATTAATACCAATAAAATTATTGATATTGAAAATAATAGTGTGCTAGTAGGTCGAGAAATAATTCCGGTGAGTCGAGCAAATAAAAGTGAATTACTCAATCGCCTTAATTTACTATAACATTAATTTAGTAACATAAACAATCGATATTTAATAAACCCTTTCATGATCCGAAAGGGTTTATTGTTTGAAGAGAACATCTCATCAACTGTTTACGAGATAGCAACAGAAAATAAAAATACACTTCAACAGCTATAGGATTCATCTCACCTATTGTTTACGACCGACTGTCGAATAAATTATTTGAGTTGAAATTTGTATCTTATCTTCGATTAGATAAAAATATCATAGCGTAACGTAAACAATTCTAAACTGTAGTTTGATTGCACTATATTGTCCCAAATTTACAGTTGTAGTCCGCGTCAAGCCCCCCGCTAGCGCGGATTTACGTTTCTAAAAACAGGCATGAACTTTATCCTTAAAGCATTGCTCACTGTAGTTGCTTGCTTGAACATAAAAATTTGACTCCAACAAATTAAGTGTAAGGTATTTACATTTGAATGTTTCTTCAAAGCAATTGTTTTAGAGCAAATTGTGGAAATCGGAACAATCCTTTAGTTATTGGCAATGTTAAATTCACATAAAATCAAAACTTTGCAATTCACATTAAAGCTTTTTTGCTTTTCAAGCAGCTTAATATTTATTGCATGGATAGCAAAAATACAGTTCATAATTGGTGGTGACTTTTTATTTAGACTCGGGACTATAGGAGTTTTAATCTCACTAATAGCCCAAACATACAACTTCACCAATATGGTGGAATTGAAATTATTCAAGCTGGCCAATGTATACATATTAAATAGCACCTGCCTTTTTATAGTTTATTTGGGAATGATGTTAAAAGTATCTCACATGATGAAATCTCAATTTGAGAAAGACTTAGTACTCGACTTTGTGGGTATACCAGCAATTTTTACATCAGTACTTTATACCTTTCTGCGCATTGAAAAGTTAAATGAAGCTTCAAAAAGAATTAAAGTAGTTTTTTACAAACAAATTCTGTTGCCATGGACACTATTTCTATTTTCTTTTTTATTGTACGCTATTTACTCTGTAATACTTACAAGAATTTAAGTATTTCAAAATATAACTCAATAGGCATTACCGTAGACAGTACATGGAAAAATGGGTGGTTAAGTATTTAATTGAAGTATTCGCTTCCTATCAAGTTCAGTGCTGCAAAGAAAGTTTTCAGCTGTGAAATCGCAAACATTTTGTAACTGCACAATCTAGATGTTACTCGCAAAAAAAATCCAAAAAATCAAATAAAAATGAAATATAAAAAAGCAGAACTGTTAGACTGGCCGAGGAATATAGACATCACCTGCATCAACGAACAATTTGGATCGCCAGCATGGGTTATTTCTGAAAAGCAGCTTGTTGATAATGTGAATGCCTATGCAAAATTTACAGAAGATAATGGTCGAATATTCTATCCTGTAAAAACCAATCCTTCCCTTACTGTTCTTCAGTTATTAGCAAAATTGGGTGTAGGTGCGGACTGTGCAAGCCAATTGGAAATTAATTTGGCATTACTATCAGGCATAAAGATACAGAACATTTCATATAATACTCCAGTTCAAGATATTAAAATTTGCGAATCACTATTGATTTCAGAAGGAAATGTGGTGATGGATGACATAAATGCTATCCTTGAATTACAAAACTTAATAAGATATAAATCATATAAAGGGAAGCTTTTTTTAAGGGTTAACCTACCCGAAAATATCGGTTACGCAACCAAAAACGAAAATCAAGAACTAATGGCCCATGGTCATAAATCGTCGAAGTTTGGTATACCGGTGGAAGATTTAGACAAACTTCTAAAGCAATTAACTATTCCTATTTCTGGTTTGCATGTGCATGTGGGTACTCAAATGGATAATATGAAAAGTTTTGAGCATGCAATAAGCAGTCTAAATAATTTAGCTGAACATTTAATGAGATTTGATCAGATAGTTACAGACATAAATCTAGGGGGTGGATTAGGAATTCCTTTTGAATCTAATCAAGATTTTCCCTCTTTAGATACTTGGTGCTACAATATGAAATCTCATAAAAAAGAACATCTAAAGTATAGTGTTGAACCTGGGCATGCCCTAATTGGAAATACCATTTCCTTATTGACTTCTATACAGACTATTAAAGAATCAAGGGGTAAAAAATGGGCAATTGTTGATGCTGGTACAGATCAATTAACGAAAATAACACTTCTGAAATGGCCTCACAGAATACTTAATAATGCAGGACAGGAGTTACAAGTCGGAAATGATGCTATTGCAGGCCCTTTATGCTTTGCAGGTGATGTACTAAAGGAAAATATAGATGTTGGTGGCTTAAAAAAAGGTGACCCCTTGCTAATCACCGAAGCAGGAGCGTATACTTTTTCATTATCAAACAAATTTAATGGCAGAACAGCTCCAAAATGGTTGCTAATTGCTTCAAACAACAATGTATTTGAAACGATGGAAAAGGAGTCAATCTATGACGAACTACATCATTCAAAATATAATTGGAATAGTACAGATGATAATGCATGTGCTCGAACTATTGATGAAAAATTGATAAATAATCTTTCAAGCAAATACTTGTTTAAGACTTGCGAAGCGGATAGTTTTCAGTATATTGATGTAACCAACGTGCGTCGAAATCATTATAGATTTACTGTCTTGACAACTTCTGTGGTCGAATTTATTTCAATGCCTTTTGCAATCAGAATTTTAGGTGACGCTTCAATTATTAGTTTTCTCCACAGCGAAGGCATGAAGGAGAAAAAAAATCCTGTTTGGGGAAGAAAGTTAAGTATGGACTTCTATGAACAATTGCCTAGCAACCAAAAATTTGAGTTTACAGTTCGCTTGAGTAATCCCATTGTAAAAAGCACCCAAATTGTGCGAGTTGCGCGATTTAAGTCATTATGCAACCAATGCTCAGGCAGTTTGATTATATCTTATGAAAAATGAACTCGCTTAAGGCACGAAAAGCACCTGCCAAAAAGGTGAAGTTTTTATTTTTAAATCATCGTTTGTATAAAAGTCATGCTCTTCACATTGCTGTGAAAAGAACTTTAGAATAAAACATCTCAACAAATAGCCGGGAAATTTGTAAAAAAGTTCCCTACTTAAAATTTCATTTCTAAAATTAATCCTAAATAAATAGCATCACACAAATTATTGTTTACTTTTGTTTAAACTTTTTTAAATAAAAATGAACAACGTAAAGAATGTATTTAGCATCAAGGATCTAGAAAACCTATCTGGGATCAAGGCCCATACGATTCGTATTTGGGAAAAAAGATACAATGTTTTGGAACCGACACGAACGGACACAAACATACGTCTCTACGATT
Source organism: Flavobacteriaceae bacterium (assembly GCA_947458575.1). Taxonomy (GTDB): domain Bacteria; phylum Bacteroidota; class Bacteroidia; order Flavobacteriales; family Flavobacteriaceae; genus Flavobacterium. The sequence goes on from CANHBE010000008.1 coordinate 4,371, forward strand.
TGGCAAGTCTTCAAAAACTATTAAACATCACGCTATTGCACAATCACGGATACAAGATTTCGAAAATATCAAAGTATCCGCCGGAGAAAATTCCACAATTGGTTCGTGAAATTATTTCTGAGAAAAGTGCAAAAAGTCATGCGATAAGCGCGTTCAAAATGGCGATGATGAATTTCGATCAAACGAAATTCTTTTCCACTTACAACAGCTTATTGGCTGAAAAATCATTTAGAGAAGTATTCTACGAGGTTTTTATCCCATTGATGACCGAACTTGGTTTGCTTTGGCAATCTGACACAATCACACCGGCACATGAGCACTTTATTAGCTATTTGATTAAGCAAAAATTGCTAATCAATACAGAGAAAGTTCAAGCACTTGAACCCACCAAAACAGATAAAGTCTTCGTTTTGTATTTACCCATGAACGAAATTCACGAATTAGGTTTGATGTATCTAAATTATGAAATCCTATTAAATGGCTACAAGACTATATATCTGGGTGAAAGCGTGCCAACTGAAAGCTTGAATGATTTAAATAAATACTTTGATTCCATTGTTTTTGTTTCATACATGACTGTTCAACCAGACAAAGAACATGTGAATGATTACATCAAACAAATCCAAGAAACAGTGCTGAAAGACGATTCTGAAATATGGCTTATTGGCAGAATGGTGGATGAAATCAAGCCATCAACAATCAATAGCGCTACGCGAGTATTTGGTTCAATTGCAGAATTAGTAGATCAGCTATAACAAAAATTTCTGTTTGTAACGATAATTCCATTTTCAGATAATGAGTTCTAAAAATATCAAAATAATTGGTTCAGGTTTTTCTGCCCTGGCTGCATCATGCTATTTAGCAAAACAAGGTCATCAAGTTACCATCTATGAGAAAAACCCAACAATTGGTGGAAGAGCCAGACAATTGAGCAAAGATGGCTTCACTTTCGACATTGGACCAACTTGGTATTGGATGCCGGACGTGTTCGAGCGGTTCTTTGCTGACTTTGGGAAAAAACCAGCCGACTATTATCAATTGCAAAAATTATCTCCGGCATATCAAGTGTATTTTGGTGTCAATGAATTTGTCACCATAGCAGATAATCTGGATGAAATCATCGCAACGTTCGAATCAATTGAAAAAGGTAGCGGTAAAATTTTAGCCGATTTCATGGCGGAAGCGAAAAGCAATTACGATATTGCTATAAAGGATTTGGTTTATAATCCGGGTGTATCGCCCATGGAGTTGGTAACCATTGAAACCGCTAAGAAAGTAGGTCAGTTTTTTAGTAATATCAGCAAAGACGTTCGTAAACGATTTAAGAACAAGAAACTCATTCAAATACTCGAATTTCCTGTGCTATTTCTCGGTGCAAAACCTTCTGATACGCCCTCTTTCTACAGCTTTATGAATTATGCTGACTTCGGAATGGGAACTTGGCATCCAAAAAACGGCATGTATAGTGTTGTTTTGGCCATGGAAAAACTGGCTTTGGAACTCGGCGTGAAAATCCACACCAACAGTAACATAACGAAAATACTAGTTTTCAATAAAAAAGCAACCGGTTTGGTCGTAAACGGAGAAAATGTATCCGCTGACATCATTTTGAGTGGAGCTGACTACCATCATACCGAAACGCTACTAAACATTGAGGATCGTGCATACTCAGAAAAGTACTGGGAAAGCAAAACGTTCGCGCCATCTTCGCTACTTTTCTATGTGGGTTTTGATAAGAAAATAGAAAATGTTGAACATCACTCACTTTTCTTTGATGTTGATTTTGATGCTCATGCAGCTGACATCTATGATCATCCCAAATGGCCTGAAAATCCTTTGTTTTACGCCAGCTTCCCATCGAAAACAGACCAAAATTCGGCTCCTGAAGGAAAAGAAGCTGCCATCTTTTTGATTCCATTAGCTCCGGGTATTGAAGACACAATGGCGATTCGTAATAAGTATTTTGAAATTATTATGACCCGATTAGAACATCTAACGGCCCAAAAACTGAAAAATAATATTATCTTTAAGGAATCTTTTTGCGTGAATGATTTTGTCAAAGATTACAATTCATACAAAGGAAACGCATACGGAATGGCAAATACCCTTTTGCAAACCGCTTTCTTAAGACCTAAGTTAAAGAGCAAAAAAGTGAAAGACCTCTATTTTACCGGGCAACTAACTGTTCCCGGACCGGGAGTCCCACCTGCTTTGATTTCAGGAAAGTTAGTGGCAGAATTAATTGAAAAACACCTTTAGAATATGAAATCTATATTTGACACTATTTCTTTTGAATGTAGTAAGAATGTTACAAAGACCTACAGTACCTCATTTTCGTCGGCAGTTCGTATGCTTGCGCCAAACATCCGGCAAGATATTTACAACATTTATGGTTTTGTGCGTTTTGCAGACGAAATTGTAGATAGTTTTCACGATTATAATAAGGAGGAATTATTTCAACTTTTTCAAGTTGACTTAGATGCGGCTTTACACAATAAAATCAGTTTAAATCCGGTATTGAACTCATTTCAACATACCGTTAATAAGTATCAAATACCATACGAATTGATAGCAGCTTTCATGAGAAGCATGAAACTCGACCTAACAAAGATGACCTATGACACCTACGAGGAATACGCCGAATATATTTATGGTTCTGCAGATGTAGTGGGACTTATGTGTCTCAAGGTATTTGTCAACGGAGACGAAGATAAATATAATTCCTTAAAAGATTCAGCGATGCGATTGGGCTCTGCCTTTCAAAAGGTGAACTTTCTAAGAGATTTGAAAGCAGATTTTGAAGGTCTTAGTAGAACTTATTTCCCCGATACAGATTTAAATCATCTGAACGAAGATTCTAAAAGGAAGATTATTCAAGAGATAGAAGCAGATTTCAAAGCCGGATTTGAAGGAATAGTCAAGTTGCCTTTAGATGCTAAATTTGGCGTGTATACTGCTTATGTTTACTACAGAAAGCTCTTGACAAAACTGAGCAGAACGCCCTCCAGTGAAATAAAAAATACGCGAATACGCGTTCCGGATTACGAAAAATTGGGACTGGTAGCAAAGTGCTACGTCAATTACAAATTAAAATTTATTTAAATACTTAGTTATATGTTGTGGCAAATACTTGTTTTCTTCGGCACTTTTTGTTTTATGGAATTTATGGCTTGGTTTAGTCATAAATATATAATGCATGGCTTTTTGTGGAGCTTACATGCGGATCACCACAAGAAAGATCACGATTCTTGGTTCGAGCGAAACGATGCTTTTTTCATTTTCTATGCTGTAGTGAGTATGACATTCTTCCTCTTGTGGCGATATGACTACTTCGCTCTTGGCTTAGCAATAGGTTTGGGCATATTTGCCTATGGTTGGACGTACTTTCTGGTACATGATATTTTTATCCACCAACGATTTAAGTTATTCAGAAACGCAAATAACAGGTATGCGAGAGCGGTTCGTCGGGCGCATAAGATGCATCACAAACACGTTGGCAAAGAACATGGCGAATGTTTCGGAATGCTTTTCGTCCCTTTCAAATATTTTAAGAACTAAAAAAAAGCCCTCTTTTACAGGGGGCTTCTTATTTAATTTTTCACTAAAAATTGCAGTGGTTTCAACTGATCTAGATCGAGATTAGCTTCTTTTAAAATAGAAATCATATTAAAAATTGTTGTCGCATTCATATCTTCTCCCAAGACCCGAACAACAGCAAAACCACTTTCGTTCTGATTGGCAAAAAGCACAAATTCATCGATATGTTCACCTTCGCCAATACAACTCACTGATATGCCTTCTCGCCCCGACCCGAACTTCATTAATTGCTGATATTTTTCAGTGTTCAAAATCTTCTTTACAGCTGAGTGCTCTTTTTCAAACGACATCTTGTTCTTCTCATTGAGCTTAAAAGCCAAAATATTTACTTTTTCAAAAGAACTCAGCGCTTCTCTTTGCGTGATTGTCAGTTTCGAAGGATCGAGATTCAAAATACTAGGCGAAATATCGAGCGCAACGAAATCTGTGCTTTGAGACTTTTCCACAAAATACTTTTGCAAACTTGGCTCCGATGTGCAACTGTAAAGTATTCCAGCGACCACATAAAATAATAGATGTGTAAACTTTTTCATCAGTATTTACTTCTGCCCTTTAGACCCTTTTTTACCTTTGGTTGCTTTCTTCAGATCTTCACCACCAGGAAATCGCATTTTGTCGGTAAGTGCGGAAATCTCATTGAGATCAAAATCGCCTGTTAATGACATCAACACAGTATCATCATTTCTCGACCCTTCAATAAACATCAATAATTCCTTTACTTGTGTGTCTGTTGATCCGGATTTTACCATAATCTTGATGTTTCTTCCATTTTCATTAATGCGCATCAACTCTTCCAATCCGGAAGATTTAATATACTTATCTGAAGCGGCTTTCATTTCGTTCTGAACTCGAGTACTTTTTGTAGTAAACACTTTCAAGTTGTCAAGTTTCTTGATTAAATTGATGTATTGTTGCGCTTCTTTGTCTGAAGTGTCCATTTTAACCTTACTCATCAAATCAAACATTTTCCGATTGACGATGATAGAAGTAACATCGTCTTGACCGTCAAATTTGTCAAATGCTCCTTGAGCAAAGATTGGGATTGACATGAAAACCATTAATACTGCGATTGCGATCTTTTTCATTTTTTAATTGTTTTTGATTGATTAATTTGTTGATATATTCTTACTCTACTACAAAAATTCGATCCCGAGCATCCTCGTAATTTTGAACATATTGTACGCTATTAATACCTTTATTGACATTTGCAGACAAAAGAGACAAGGCCTTCTGAGTTTCCTCCATTGCAACCTTTGGATCATCAAAAGTGCCCAATTCTGCACTGCTTTCTCTAGATTGAAAATTCTGGATGAAATAGCTTCCCAATCCAACAAGAACAGTTATTGTTGCAGCAACCGATAACCACTTTAGAAAATTATTCTTCTTTTTGGGTAGCCTAATTTCTTGTTTAGATCTCGTCTGACTTTCATTTGATAGATAGACAAACAGTGATGAATATCCTGTCAAGCTCGGATCAACCTTGGAGCAGTTAAAGTAGTGAACTAATTCTTGCTCCTCTTGAATTGTTGTCTCTCCTTCGAAATACTTTGTTAGTAACTGCTCGATTCTACTTAATTCCATATTGATGTATTTTGTTGAGATTTTCTCTAATTGATTTTCTAGCTCGCGAAAGTGCGACTCTAACTGCAATTTCATTCATTTCCAATATCGCCGCAATCTCTGTAAACTCATATTGCTCGATATCTCTCAATTGGACAATCATTTTTTGCTGTTCGGGTAATTCGTTAATAATTCTCTCTACCCAAAGTAAACTGTCATTGTCCTCAAATTGCTTTTGAAAACTGGCGCTTCGATCTTCATAATTACTATGAACAAGTTGCAAATTGCCTGCTCTTCTCGACTTCAATTGGTCCAAGCAATAATTTTTGGTCATCGTCATCGCAACTGCTTCAACATTATTATAATTTGTCAAACTTCCTCTCTTGTTCCACAATTTCACGATGACTTCCTGTACTGCATCTTCTGCTTCTTCGGTACTGATGAGTAATCTTTTCGCTAAACGAAAGACTTTGTCCTTGAAAGGGGCAATGACATCAAGAAACTCGGGATGATTCATACTTATTCGTTTACAAGCGTTGAAAGCAAGACGACTCTGTTACAATTATGTTACAAAGAAGCAATAATTTTCTGAAATGAATTAAATTAGCAAACCATTGAAAAAACAAGGTAATGAAAAAGCATTATTCTAAAATTATCGCCCTCATAGCAATTACCCTATTATTTTTAGGTTGTGAAACACAAGACGACAATAAAGTTCCTGCCGATATAGGCATCAACAATTTTATTTGGAAAGGTCTGAATCAATATTATTTTTGGCAACAAGATGTCGCGAATCTCGCTGACGATCGCTTTGCCAATCAAATAGAATTGAATTCTTTTCTGTACAGATATCCCGAACCTCAAACTTTATTTCAACAGTTGTTGAACAGACCGGTAAGTTTATTTCCCAATCCAGGGGAAGCAACTGATCGTTTTAGCGTAATTTATTCTGATTACAGACAATTAGAAGCTATTCTTTCGGGAACTGTCAAAAATAATGGTGCTGACTTTGCTTTATTTTATAAAGATGCCTCACAAACCAGTGTTTTCGGTGTAGTGCGCTATGTCTTACCCAATTCAGATGCAGCCCTAAAGAATGTGCAACGCGGTGCCATTTTTTATGCGATTGACGGACAGCCTTTGACTAAAGAAAACTACAATTCGCTGCTGAGTAACGATACCTACACCATGAATTTTGCAGACTATAATAATGGAAATATAAGCCCCAACGGCCAGTCAGTCAGTTTGACGAAGTCAGTAATTTCTGAGAATCCGGTATACTTTACATCCGTAATCAATAGTGGACCACATCGTATCGGTTACCTTATGTACAACGGGTTTTACCCTGATTACGAATCGCAACTCAATGCGGCGTTTAGTAACCTGAGGGCACAAGGAATTACAGAATTGGTACTTGATCTACGATACAATTCGGGAGGCTCAGTTGCGACCGCAACCAGACTAGCGAGTATGATTACAGGACAATTTACCAATCAAGTTTTCGCCAAAGAACAGTGGAATGATAAACTGCAAGACTACTTCAACACTATAAGTCCTACATCACTCCTGAACTTATTCACAAACACAATCGGAAATGGTGAGGCGATATCCAGTTTGAATTTGAGCAAAGTCTATATACTCACGACCAAACGATCTGCCTCTGCCAGTGAATTGGTCATAAATGGACTAAAACCATACATCAATGTTGTTCAAATTGGTGATGTTACAGCCGGCAAAAACGTCGGTTCGATTACCTTATATGATTCTCCTTCGTTTACGAAAACAGGCAGTAGTACTAAACATCGTTACGCCATGCAACCTATTGTACTCCGCATTGCGAACAAAGTTGGTTTCAGTGATTATGTAAATGGATTGCAACCAAATATAGAACTATTGGAAGATTTTGGGAATATGGGAATTATCGGTAATCCTGATGAACCTTTGCTCAATCGCGCAATCATCGCTATAACAGGTAGCGGCAGAATTCCTCCTCAAAAGAGGATTAGAAAATTCGAACCTATGTCAGAAAATACACTAATGACACAACTAAAATCTGAGATGTACGTTGATGTCAAATTACAAGAGTAACAAAAAGAGGCTTTACGATGTGTAAAGCCTCTTTTTAATTATTGGTTAAAGTAAAATCCGTTTGGTGCAACGCCAACCTCAACGCTTTTTAACAAAGTCCCTGTAGGATTGGGGTCAAAGATTTCTCCTGAAGAATAAACTTTGACTACGCCATTTACAATAAAGTCCTTGGCATCTCCAATATAAACCCTATTGCTATTGACTGCGAAACCATAGATATAATCAGCTGCTGCAATAAATGCCGGCGCCGATGGTAATGTAGTTGAGGATAGAGGCATCTTGAATACATTATTTCCTACTACATAAAATATATTATTCCCAAAAACATCCATAAAAGTAATGTGCTGCGTATTTGAAGATTGCGGTAAGCTGAGAATAAGTGTATTTGTATTCAAATTAAATTTAAGAATACTGCCGGCACTCTCATTTTCCGGCACTGGCCAACTGCCATAACCATTGCAAGACACCCACAAATTATCTCCTTCTACTTTCATGACGTCAGGTAAACCGCTGGTCGGAATTGATCCACCCACAGTATTTGATACACCATCAATAATTGTTATCGAATTTCCTACCGTTCCTATATTATTGTGCGCAACGTATAATTTGTTATTGTGCTCGATAATTCTATTTGGAAAATCAGCAACCGCAATACTGAGCATAACTGAATTGGAAGCCAAATCGATTACTTTAACTTTACCCTCACCTGCGCCTGCACCCCAATCCGTGATGTAACCTCTGCCATTGGCAAACGAGATATATCTTGGACTAAACAAACCAGCTGTAATTTCACCCACTTTCTGGAATGTAAAACGATTGACAATCTCAACTTTACTAGACCCATTAACGACGATGTACGCTAGATTGCCATTAAATCCGATACTCTGGGCTGTATTTCCTAGAATACTACTGGGATTAACCCCAGAAAAAATTCCATTCTGCGTTCTATTAAAATCAAATGAAATGTAAGAAACGCTTGCATTTATACCACCGAAATTTCCTTCATTCAAAACTAGAACTCCACTATCAAAATCCCCTTGCGGTATGTATGGCGTTGGGTCGGTTTCGTCAGTAGAACACGAACTAAAAAAAATCAGGAGCAAAAACGCTAAGGATAACCATTTGTTTGTTTTCATTGTTTTATAGTTTAAGTATTAGATTGATTTGAAAATTCCTACCGGGAAGCGGTCTACCGGGAACGCTTTGATAATTTTCGTTCCATATGTTAAAGGACTGAAGCCCTAAAGAACTACGTTGCTTTTTTCCCAAGTGACAAAAAACACCCACATTAGAAACTAAATACTCCCCGAGTTTAGTTTGATTATCGTTTAAAGTGAATACTGATCCATTAAAAAGATATTGGTAATTAAACATCAGTCTTTTGTAGGAATAAGTAAAACTTGCGGTATATTTATGAAAAGGAACATAGGTCAACTGCGTATCCAACTCCTCATTGGTCGACACAGTATAGGCATAAGAAGAAGCCAAATCAAACTTGTGATTTAGAAATTTCTTAGACACTTCCAGCAAAAGTTCAAGACCATGGGACTTTACATTTGTGACATTTTCAGGACTCCAAATTCCTTCGATTGGTTTCCATTGTATTAGATGCTGAATCTGGTTGTGATAAACCGTCCAAGTAAATTTAATGTCTTTAAAGATTAACTCCTGTCCTATTTCATTTTGAATAGATTGCTCCGGCTTTAAGTTGATATTGCCGCTTGCAACCCAATACAAATCGTTGAAAGTAGGAATTCTAAAATTTTTGGAATGGTTGACTTTAAGTCGATAATGCTTTGTGATCGGCGCTACCATTCCAATTGAATACAAAAGCGGACTCTGATAAGCATTTGTTATTTCTTGACGTATACTCGACTCCAATTGAAGGTAATCGGAGAATTTGTATTTATTTATCAACGAAAAACTGGAAATACCGCGGATATTTGAGCCAATATTCGAGCCGATTGCCTTACTTTGATTGTAATCAGCAATCATCTCAATTTCCCAATTATGTGTTGCACGAAAACTGAAATTGTACTTGGCAATAAAAGTTTCTGCTAGTGAAGTTTCAAAATCATCAATCCTGAAGTTGCGAAAATATCGATACTTTTCGAATAAATAAGCTAACTTCAAGGAAGACCTTACACGTTGACCATCGTAGATCCAATCGAGAAGATTCCTGTTGTTCCTATCTTCGTACATGTCATGTGACTTGGATGCAATTGTTCCACTGAAGTGACGGTCACTGCTATAGAATTGACTGTATAATTTCAAAATATGTTTTGCATTGAGACGATAACCGACGCTTAGGTTTAAACTTGTATTCTGAAACTGTCCGTTCTCGTTCTTTTTTCCATTCATGCCCAAATACTCGTAATCGTTATCTGAACTATTGCGCGAAATACTGATTATTGTGGCAAATTTTTCATCAGAAAACGAGGTTTTATTATTGAAATCGACTGTGTTGAAACTCCCGTAATTTAGAATCGATTGGTTTCGGAAGTGTTTCTTAAAGATCAATTCATTATTCAGGTGAACACTGCCGCCAATAGCACTACTGCCGTATAAAGCACTTCCGCCGCCGGCACGTACAGCAATATTCTCGAAATCACGGGTAGAAATAGTATTGAAATCTGTCTGACCTGTCAATTGTGAATTGATATTGATTCCATTCCAAACGACAGCAGTTTGTTGGGCAGTACTTCCTCGTAAAGAAGGAGAAGCGACCATACCAAATCCATTTTGCTTGAAATAAATAACCGAATTGAATTGGAGCAAACTAGTCAATGAAGATTGATTTCTTTCGATCACAGTATCTTTAATTCTTTGAACCGAAAGTGTTTGAGAATAGCGCTGTAGCTGACTATCAGAAACAACAACTTCTTCCAAGGCAACAATAGAGTCATTCTGCGCGAAAATCAATTGGCACACCATCAAAAAAATAAACAAACACAGCTTTTTCGCAGTCATCATTTCAGAATCTTTTTCCCGAAGATTCGATATTAGTTACGAAAAAAGGCAGGTCTCCTGGCTTGCGTCTTGTTGTTGACCTTCCCATTCGCAGAGGCGAACAGTGGTTGATGTAGATAACAACAAGCTGAATAGCTTACAGTTGCGGGAACAGCTTAGGTCTTGAACCTAATTCCCTTTTAATGTGATTTCCCCAAAAAAGAAAAATCACAACCTTAATTCGAGGACAAAGATAACTTTATCTGCTTAAAAAAAAAATAAAATTTGAGAAACAAACTAGTTTCATACTAACTTTGCCGCAATCGGAGAAGTTATCTAATGAAAATCAAATTCCTGAAATATGTTTGGCTTTTGTTTGTCCTTTGCGCTTTCGGCTGTCAGCAGAAACTGCCGAAGGACCACAAAAAATTCGCAGAAAACACAAATTTGATTCATTACGCTAAAGGATTTGCGTTATTCAAATTCAAAGATTATTCAATTTTGAAGATCAAAGATCCATGGCCTAATGCCGAGAAAGAGTTTGTCTATCTTCTTAAAAAAAAACAGGCGGTAATACCGGATAGCTTAAAGGGTTTACCTAATATAACTATTCCGCTTCAATCAGTTGTAGTTACCTCAACAACTCATATTCCCTCGCTAGAAATGTTGGGTGTGGAAAACACCATTACCGGATTTCCACATACTGATTACATTTCTTCAGTCAGAACCCGAAAATTGGTCGACTCTGGAAAAATAACTGAAGTTGGAACTGAACAAAATTTGAATATTGAGCGACTCATCGAATTAAATCCGAATGCCATCGTAGCCCACGGAATCGACAATAATAACCCAACGCTTGACAATTTGCAAAAAAGCGGATTAAAGATAATATTCAACGGCGATTGGAACGAGACAAGTTCAATGGGAAAAGCTGAATGGATTAAATTTTTTGGTGCCTTATACGATCAAGATGAAAAAGCGGAGCAAATATTCAATTTGATTGTTGCCAACTACAAAGCAGCTGCAAAACTCGTTAAAGGAGCCAAAGTAAAACCTACCGTTTTTTCGGGTGCGATTTTTCAAAATCAGTGGTATATGCCGCAGGGAAATAGCTGGGCTGCATCTTTTCTGCGCGACGCACAAGGCAATTACTTGTGGAATGACACAACCGGAACCGGAAGTTTGTCATTAACATTTGAATCAGTTTTCTTAAAAGCGGGGAATGCTGACTTTTGGATTGGACCGGGTCAATTTAATTCGTTGGAAGAACTTGCAGCAGCCAATACGCATTATGCTCAATTCAAAGCGTTTCAAACAAAAAATGTCTATTCATATAGCACCAAAACAGGAAGAAAGGGTGGATTGATTTATTTCGAGCTCGCACCTAATCGTCCTGACCTAGTTCTTAAAGATATGATCAAGATACTTCATCCGGAATTACTGCCTAATTATCAACTTCACTTCTTTGAAAAGTTACAATAGATGGTAAATGCTGTTAGTCATAAATTACTTTATCTGATTCTTGTTCTCGCAGCAGTATTATTTTTTGTTTTAGACATTAGCTTGGGCACAGTGCATATTCCCATCGAAGAAGTAATCAGTGCCTTAATGGGAGAGCGCACTTCAAAACCCGGTTGGCATTATATCATCATCAATTATAGAATACCAAAAGCAATAACAGCCGTTTTGGTTGGCGCCGGACTATCAATTAGTGGTTTGTTAATGCAAACACTTTTTAGAAATCCGTTGGCTGGACCATACGTTTTGGGTCTAAGTTCCGGCTCTAGTCTTGCGGTCGCTTTTTTGATACTTGGCAGTAATCTATTTATGCCATTTTGGAATGATATTTTTCTATCATCTTACGGAATAGTGGTTGCTTCCTGTCTGGGTAGTACTATTGTGCTCTTAGCAGTACTATTGGTTTCCCAGCGATTGAGAGATACTATGTCGATACTAATTGTTGGGTTAATGTTTGGTAGTTTCGCCAGTGCTTTTGTGGGTATTTTGTCTTTCATTTCCACTGCCGAGCAACTTCAAAAATTTACATTTTGGTCGATGGGAAACCTTGGGAATTTATCTTGGAACGCCATTATCATTCTTGGGCTATCTGTCGCTATTGGACTGCTGATTTGTTTTGTTGCTTTGAAATCGCTTAATACGCTTTTGCTGGGAGAAAATTACGCCAAGAGTTTGGGTTTGAATTATAGTCGAGCGAAAATCTTAATCATACTCGCTACGAGCATTCTTGCCGGAAGTATTACCGCTTTTGTCGGACCTATTGCCTTTATTGGTTTGGCTGTTCCGCATTTATCAAAATTGATTTTTCAAACCAGCAATCACCGCGTTTTATTTTGGAGCACGATTCTTTTAGGTTCAATACTGATGTTATTTTGTGATATGGTTTCACAGCTGCCAGGTGGCGATTTCACCCTGCCGATTAATGCTATCACTTCAATTGTTGGTGCGCCGGTTGTTATTTGGCTTTTGGTACGAAAACGAAAAATAATGAATTGATGGAAAATAAAGTTGTCTTGCATGCGGAAGAACTTAGTGTCGGATACAAAATCCGAAACAAATATGATTGTGTACTTGGTTCCATCAATCTGACCTTGGAGAGAGGAAAACTTATTGCCATGGTTGGCGCAAATGGTGTGGGCAAGTCTACCCTCATTCGAACATTGACGGGAATTCAAATGCCATTGGAAGGACAAATTTTTGTCAACCAAAAAAACATAAAGCAGTTCGATTCTTTGGCATTGGCCAAAGAAATGAGTTTGGTGCTGACAGAAAAATTACCGCCTAGTAATCTTACGGTATACGAACTAATAGCTTTAGGAAGACAACCATACACGAATTGGATTGGGAACTTATCTCCTTTTGATCGACAAAAAATTGACAAGGCAATACATTTGACGCAAACTCAAAATCTTTTGCAAAAAAGACATTACGAGATTAGTGATGGTCAGCTACAAATTGTAATGATTGCAAGAGCTCTTGCTCAAGACACAGAGCTTATCGTGTTGGACGAACCAACAACGCATTTGGATTTACAGCACAAGGTTTCACTTTTTAAACTGCTACAAAAGCTGAGTCATGAAGCCGGAAAATGTATTCTTTTCTCAACACATGATATTGACATGGCCATTCAACTGAGTGATGAAATCATTGTAATATCAAAAGGAAAATGTATACAAGATCAACCATGTAACTTGATTTCGGATGGTGTTTTCACTGACTTGTTTGATGATAAAAGCATCACATTTGATGCAACAAAAGGCAAATTTATAATCACCTAATTTGAAGCTGCCGTTTTGCTTCACCGATAACAAAAGCGCAGGCATTTGCAACATTATAGCTTCTGACCAAAGGTGAAATCGGAATTTTCAAGTGGTTTTCAAATTTTGCGGAAAACTCTGGGCTTAAGCCAACACTTTCTTTTCCAAAAACCAGCCAGTCGCCATCTTGAAATTTAGCATCTAAATACGACACGCTTGCATGCGAACTGAAAAGGAAGACTCTTGACCGATCCGGAATTACTGCTTCCCATTCATCAATCGTTTGATATTCTCGCCAATCAAGATGTACCCAATAATCCAAACCGGATCTCTTTAAGTTTTTGTCCGTAATTTGAAATCCAAATGGGTGAATCAAATGCAATCGACTTTCTGTCCCAACGCAAAGTCGACCAATATTTCCGGTGTTATTGGGAATTTCCGGTTCTACTAAAACAATATTCAACATGTCGTAAAACTATATTTATCTTTAAAATTAGAGTCCAAAATCAAGTACTTCACAAACATCTCCCGCAGTCATCTCATCAAGCGTAATAGACCCAATACGAACTCGTAACAAACGTAACGTTGGAAAGCCAACAGCAGCAGTCATTTTCCTAACTTGTCTGAACTTTCCTTCCTTGATAGTGATGGAGACCCAAGAGGTCGGACCATGACGTTCGTCGCGGATCTTCTTGCCTCGTTGACCAATGTTTGGCGGTGGTTCGATAGCAACAGCCTTACATTCCTTGGTTAAATATTTGGATCCATCAAAGCCAATAAGCACGCCTTGCCGGAGCTTCGCAATCGCTTCATCATTGATAATACCATCAACCTGAACGTAATACTCTTTTTCGACCTTACTGCTGCAAATATGGTCGCTGAGTTTTCCATCAGTTGTAATCAAAAGTAACCCTTCCGAATCTTCATCGAGCCTGCCAACAGCCATGACACCATGCGGAAAATGATGCAGTTCTCCCAGGAGTTTTTTATTTCTTTTCAGTTCGTATTTAAACTGACTCAAATAGCCATAGGGTTTAAATAATTTGAAATGCCGGTGGTTTGTCATTATCCCAAAAATAAAAAGACCGCCAAAACTGACGGCCTTTAATGATATTATTACAAATTACTGGCGACTTTGCACGTAGTCTGACAAATCATCTACGTTGCTGCTGAAAGTAAAGATGCCATTCAACTTAAAATAATTTCTAGGTTCAGTACAAAAATCATAAGCATATTTAGCGAAATTCAGCTTATTATCTTCAAAACTAAATGTGTTCGCAATTTGAATGATTTGATCAACATTCAAGCAATTGACGGTAATCACTTGCTTTGCGGTTTTAAGTCTAGTGTCTTCAAAACTTTGTTGCGTAATAGTGTTTAGCGCTGCGTTAAAATCTCGTTGCGTCATACATGATCGTTGACCGCATCCTCTTGGCGCTTCTACAATTTCCTGATGAACTGCCCCGGTAGTATGATGGGTGGTCGTAGTAGTAGTCTGAGTGACATTCCCTCCCATTCCATCATTGATAGAAATACCCATGTTTAAACCCTCAACATTCACTCCGATACCAACATTTACACCATTAGTTTGTGTTGTGGTTGTGGTTGTTTGAGAGACAGCGCCGACCGGTTGTACGACAACTGTTCTCGGCTGACCATAATGCACAACATGCACATTACTTGGAGGAATAAATCCTTGCTGCACCGGAATTGCTGAAAAATAATTAAGCTTTGCTTTGGTTTTTACATTCTTGTCTTTTTTGATGCGATAGGTTACATCGGAATAAACGCCATCAACGTCCTGAATCATCAAATTGCTTTTGGTAATTTCGTTAATTGTGTTGTCTTCAAAAACAATTTTCGCGTTGTAATAGGGTTGATTTAAATCCTCGACTCTCAAATTAGTTTGCGCAACGTCGTTCTGCTGTTCTCCATTCAAAAACAAGAAAAATTTGTCTCCACTATCTGAAAAAATGGTTAGGTGTCCGACTGCTCCAGGTTGAGCCCAAGAAAAAGAGATGGCTACTACAAAGAGAAATAAAGTAAATTTTGTTTTCATAAATTAAGTATTGGATAAATGTCAATTTAAAATTCTGGCCTTGTTGTCAAAAATAATGCCGCTAAAATATCAAAAATAATAATTCGAAAATAGTTAAAAAAAAACGCGAGCGGCTGGCGGACTTTTTTTAGAAAAACCCTAACAATCTCGTTACAATAATTCTCTATATTTACCTTCCACAAATTTTTAGAAAAATGAACGAATTTCTATTGACTATCTTGACCTTTTGCATAGCATTGGCAATCGGCATCTACATTGGAAAGTTGCTATTTTCAGGTAAATCTCAATCAGAGAAAATAATTTTAGAAGAAAAAATCAATACTGCCAATGCCCAAACAAGATATGTGCAAGAGCAACTATCAGCCAGTCAGACTGAGAAAGAACGCATCAGAGCAGAAAAAGATAGTTTGGCAATTCAACTCTCAAAAAAGGAAACTGATTTTGAAAACTTATGGCAACGCCATTTGGAGCAAAAGCAGGAGATTGAGAATGTTCAAGACAAGTTCACCAAGGAATTTGAAAACTTAGCCAACAAAATTCTAGAAGAAAAATCAAATAAATTTACGGAGCAAAACAAAGAGAACCTCAAAAATATATTGTCGCCTTTGCAGGATAAAATCCAGCTTTTTGAAAAAAAGGTAGAAGACACTCATAAAGAAAGTATCGATTATCATGCTGCACTGCGTCAACAAATTTTGGGCTTGCGAGAAATGAGTCAGCAAATGAGCAAGGAAACGGTCAATCTCACCAAGGCTCTAAAAGGCGATAGCAAAATGCAAGGAAATTGGGGTGAGTTAGTCCTTGAAAGAGTTCTCGAAAAATCAGGTTTAGAGCGAGACCGTGAGTTCTACATGCAGCAAGCTCATACCGACGAAGAAGGTCAACGCGTTTATCCTGACGTGGTCATTAATTTGCCTGATGGAAAAAAGATGATTGTAGATTCGAAAGTATCGTTAACTGCCTATGAGAAATACAGCAACGAAGAAGACGAGGAACAAAGAGCCGTATACTTGAAAGAACATATCAATTCAATCAAGCGACATGTTGATCAGTTAGGTGAAAAAAATTATCACGATTTATATCAAATTGAAAGCCCCGACTTTGTGTTGTTATTTATTCCTATCGAGCCCGCATTTGCCATTGCTTTGAATGAAGAATCCCAATTGTATAACAAAGCGTTCGAAAAGAATATCGTAATTGTAACACCTTCCACCTTGTTGGCAACACTGCGCACCATTGATAGTATGTGGACCAACCAAAAACAGCAAGAAAATGCGTATGAGATTGCTCGGCAAGCCGGTGCGCTTTACGATAAATTTGAAGGCTTTTATACAGACTTGGTATTGGTCGGCAAAAAAATGGATGAAGGAAAAAAGGCGTACGAAGAATCTATGAAAAAATTATACAGCGGTAATGGTAACTTGATCACTAGTGTCGAAAAACTCAAAAAAATGGGTGCAAAAGCCAAGAAATCACTACCGGATTCTATTTTGAAAAGAACGGAATCAGATGATCTAGAATTAGAACCTTAACTCATTACTCACGATGCAAAAAACTATTTATAAGAAAGTTTCAACCTCAAGCATTAGCATCTCCGAGCTGATGCTCCCTTCACATACCAATTTTAGTGGTAAGATTCATGGAGGTTATATTTTATCCTTGCTCGATCAGGTTGCGTTTGCCAGTGCCTCAAAATTTTCGGGATACTATTGCGTAACAGCCTCCGTTGATCGAGTAGACTTCATTAACCCCATTGAAGTAGGAGAACTAGTAACCTTGAAAGCCTGCGTAAACTATGTTGGGAACAGCTCAATGATTGTCGGGATTAGAGTTGAGGCGGAAAACATACAAACGGGTAGGATAAAACATTGCAATTCCTCATATTTTACGATGGTTGCTAAAGATCGTGAAGGAAATAACGCAGCCGTTCCAGGTTTGGAATTATGCGATGAGGATGATATTAGACGATTTATCAATTGTTTGAAGCAAATTGAACTCAAAAAAGAGCGAGACTTGCATGAAGAAAAATTTAACTATTCAAAAGCAGAAGCATTTTCAATTCTAAAAAAATATCCTGTTGTTATTTCTGCATCATAATAAAACAACTGTTAAATGTGCAACAAATTAGAAGTTTTGCTGAATATTTATCGACAACCTGATGCTCATAGTAAATCTTTTACTATTTTTGAATGCTTTAATTACAGCAAGTGAAAAATTCCTACAAGATATTTCTGACCCTATTTGCTATAGTTGCTTTTGTCATTTCGTGTTCGCAAAATGAAGAGCAGGAATATATTGATATTGAAGGAGATAATCGCGCGAGTAGCGTTACTTTAAGTCCAGTAAAATTCGACTTAAGTCAAGTTCCATTTCAAACCTTATCAGAATACAATTTCTTTGTAGGGCCACTCAAAAACCAAAGGCCCGGATACAAAGTCATCCCATACGAACCGGTTAGCTCCTTGTTTTCTGATTACGCGCACAAAAAACGTTTTGTTTGGATGCCGAATGGAACCAAAGCAACATACAATGGTGATGACAAAGTGTTGGAATTGCCTGTGGGCTCTGTCTTAATTAAGACTTTTTATTATGACAATGTACTTCCCAGCAATACAACAAGAATTATCGAAACACGCTTAATGATCAGAAAAGCTACGGGCTGGATTTTCGCGGATTATGTCTGGAACAACGAACAAACAGAAGCTTTTCTTGACTTAGAAGGCAGCTTTACTCCTGTTTCATGGACTGATTCCAATAATGTGGTAAAAAGTACAGACTACAGGATTCCTTCAGAAGCACAGTGTGTTGTCTGTCACAAGAAAAAAGAAGTGGTCAATGGTCAAGAAGTAACTAAGTACATTCCGATTGGAATCAAACCACAGAATTTGAATTTTAATTATCCGTATAACGTTGGTATGAGAAACCAATTGACGCGATGGATTCAAGTGGGCTACCTCAATCCAAACTTTGCTTTGCCTTCTGCGGAAAATACAGCCGTTGATTACCGGGATCAATCAAAATCAATCATACAAAGAGTTCGCTCTTATGTTGATATCAACTGCGCCCATTGTCATACGGATGATCGTCATTGCGATTACAGACCAATGCGCTTTGCCTTTAGTGAAACAGGCCTAGGAAATGGGGTTGGCAACACCAACTTGGGCGTTTGCGTCAACACCCAAGATATGCAAGGTTTTCCTAATGACTTAGAAAAAATCATTACACCGGGAAGTCCGGAGCGATCGATGCTTTTTTACAGAATTAACACGACAAACGAAACCTTCAGGATGCCCTTGCACGGGAGAACCATGCTACATGAAGAAGGTATTGCGTTAATAGAACAATGGATTAATTCATTACAAGATTGTCCATAAAAGTAAACCAAACTAAAAATTAAAATCAATAAAATCCTAACCCAATTATTATGAAAAAAATTACAACTCTGTTAGTGCTTCTGCTCTTTCTACAGCACGTAAATGCACAAGACACCTGTGCTAGTGCGCAGACGATAACTCCCGGGCTGCACGTTGTAACTACAATTAACGGAACGGATGTGCCAACACCTTTGTGTTCCTCGCAATTCGGACTCACACCAGCGAATAGACCTCCAGGTGGCGAGTGGTATGCGTACACACCTTCCGAAAATCACTCCATTACAATTACCACAGATCTGCCTCAAAACAATCCACTACGTGATACGAGATTTCACGTGTACATTGGAAGCTGCGGTGCACTGAGCTGCGTTGCTGGGGATGATGATAGCGGAGCAGGTAACTCGTCTACAGCTACGTTTGATGTCGTTGGAGGATTAACTTACTACATCGCTTTTGATAATCG
>CANHBE010000009.1 GCA_947458575.1 Flavobacteriaceae bacterium
ACAAATTGGAAGCAACAAAAGCCACGAATAGTATGGAAAACAAAACAATTTCTGCTCAAAAGGAACTGATTCAATTTGAAGATTTTGCTAAAATGGATATACGCGTTGGGACAATCTTGGAGGCTGAGAAGATGCCCAAAGCCAATAAATTATTGGTACTTAAAGTCGATACCGGTCTTGATGTTCGCACCATCGTTTCTGGAATTGCAGAGAGTTTTACTCCTGAAGAAGTGGTTGGCAAGAAAGTCACTGTTTTGGTTAACTTAGCGCCAAGAAGTTTGCGTGGGGTGGAGAGTCAAGGAATGATTTTGATGACGAACAATCCAGAAGGAAAGTTGGTATTTGTGAATCCGGATGCTGACGTTGAAAATGGGGAAACTATAAACTAATACAGAATAAGTCTAAAAATAGCTTAGTATGAATCTAAAGGTAGTTGCATTTGATGCTGATGACACTTTGTTTGTCAACGAACCCTATTTTCAGGAAACTGAAGAAAAATTCTGTGCTTTGATGTGTGATTACTTATCCCATCAAGGCTTATCTCAGGAACTATTCAAAACAGAAATCGCCAATCTTGATTTGTATGGCTATGGTATCAAAGGTTACATTCTGTCTATGATTGAAGCTGCGATGCGAATTTCGAATAATACCATTTCGCTGGAGGTTATTGAAAAAATCATCGTCTTAGGCAAAGAATTGTTACAAAAGCCTATTGAATTACTTGACGGAGTTGAAGACACTTTAAAGTCTTTACAGGGGCATTATAAATTAGTTGTCGCTACAAAGGGAGACTTGAAAGACCAGCAACGAAAATTGCATGATTCGGGACTTGGTCCCTATTTTCATCATATTGAGGTCATGGCTGACAAACAAGAAATTAACTATCAAAAACTCCTCAAGCGTCTTGAGATCCAGCCTCATGAGTTTTTTATGGTTGGCAACTCTTTGAAATCTGACGTTTTACCGGTTTTAGCAATAGGCGGTTATGCGGTCCATATTCCATTTCACACAACCTGGGAGCACGAAAAAATTCACCATAAAGTTGAGCATCCAAATTTCAAAACGCTGGAAAACATTGCGGAAGTCCTTCCGATTTTACTAGAAAGAGATTAGTATTGCCAGGAGATTAGTAGATGTACGTCCAATTCAAACCATCGCTGATAACAGTAATGGTTCGATTGTTATCATCATACATGTAAATCGATGTTGTGCCTCCGGTTGTTCTTCCCTTACCAAACAACAATCCTGCAGGAGTCGTTAATTTTGCAGTTTTCGTATCACTAATGTTTCTAAATATGTACATTCTTCCCGGAAAAGCAATTGGGCTTGGCAACACAAACTCCTCATCTGTATTTTGGGGATTTAAGGAAAGATAAAACCCATCGCTAATAGGCGTTGGGGAGGCGCTGCCCACTAATATAAATGTCTTGAAGGAAACATTTCCGTTGACATCCAGCATACTTAGCGGTGTCGTAGTGTTTACTCCAACTTGAGAAAAGTTCCTTTCATAGACTAAAAAAGCAACCAAAACGAAAACTGACGAAAAGACTCTATTCATAAAATCGTTTTTGGAAAATAATACCATGCATAAAGATATTGCATTATTTATACAAACAGAGATGCTGCATTGCATTATTCTTGGCGAAAACGTTTTCGTGTTGACAACTTTTACAAAAATATCTTAAATTATTTCAAATTCAAACAAAACACGACAACTCATTTTGTTGTCGTGTTTTGTTTACTTTCTATTTTCCCAGCAATAAAATCTCTGTGGCAACTACTTCGGTAATGTACTTTTTGTCACCATTTTTATCATCATAAGAACGATGGGTAAGCTTACCATCGATGGCAATCTCCTTCCCTTTTGTGACATACTTTTCGATAATTTCTGCTGTTTTGCCCCACGCGCTGACCCTGTGCCATTGCGTTTCTTCCACTTTTTCGCCTTTTTCATTCTTGTGCGTTTCATTGGTAGCAATTGTCAGGTTGGCTAATTTTCTATCCCCTTCAAAAGATTTAATTTCAGGATCTTGTCCTACGTGCCCAATTAATTGCACGTGATTTCTTAATGTACTCATGGCTTTTACTTATTGATTTTGTTGTTAATTATTCGATATCAAAGAACTTTTCCTTGACTGAGTAAAATTAGAAAAGCTATTAAAAATTAGTCGGTATGTAAACGTTTACTTTCAATTGTAACTATTTGCAATCGTTTGGAAATGAATATTAATTATTATATTTGGTAGGTGAAAAGGCATAAAAGCAAGTGATTGTTAGAATTTCTAGATTGCGGAGCCTACAATTCATCTAGCCTTTGATCGTTTTTTAAGACTGATTTTTTTCGAAACCATATAGTAACTTAAATTTATAAGCCATGAAAAATTGTTTGGAATGTGGAGACACATTTGTAGGTCGCGAGGACAAAAAGTTTTGTTGTGATGGATGCAGAAACACCTTCAACAACAAAATCAATAAAGACAGCAATAACCTAATGCGTAATGTAAACAATCGATTGCGCCGAAACCACAGAATCTTAACCGAGTTGAATACGAATTGCAAAACGAAAATTTCTAAAAACAAACTAATTGAAAAAGGATTCAACTTTGATTTTTACACCAATCAACAGCAAACCAAAACCGGAAAAGTATACAATTTTGTATACAACCAAGGTTACATTCCCCTAGATCACAACCGCTACATTTTGGTAAAAAAAGACATTCACTACTAATGCAACAAATTGTATGAAAAAAAACAATTTCTCTGTTTTTGCCCTATTGTTTATACTTTTTGCAATTGGATTAATCTACTTTTCAATGATGCCTTTCCAGACCAACAAGCATGCTGGTCTTTCCGAATTCTCTGCACAAAGAGCATCAGAACTTATTAAAACTATAGCAAAGAAACCACATTATGTTGGCACACAAAATCACCGCGAAGTTGCCGATTTCTTGGTTGATGAACTGAAGAAACTTGGACTGCAACCCCAGACTCAAGAAGGTACAACACTAACCGAATGGGGCAACTTAGTTAAATCAAGAAATATTATTGCCAAAATCAGCGGGACAGAACCATCCAAAGCGTTGCTGCTACTTTCTCATTATGACAGCGCACCGCATTCTGCCTCAAAGGGAGCCAGTGATGACGCTTCCGGCGTTGCAACAATTCTCGAGGGACTGCGGGCATATCTCCATCAAAACAAATCGCACAAGAATGATATCATTGTTCTTTTTTCAGACGCTGAGGAATTAGGACTAAATGGCGCAGCCTTGTTCGTTACAAAACATCGTTGGGCAAGAGAAGTCGGACTTGCAATCAATTTTGAAGCGAGAGGCACTTCTGGTCCAAGTTATATGTTAATGGAAGTAAATCGTGGAAATGCGCAATTGGTTGAAAGCTTTAAGCAAGCGAACCCTAAATTTCCGGTTTCCAATTCTTTAATGTATAGCATTTACAAAATGCTACCCAACGACACTGATCTCACCGTTTTCAGAGAAAAAGGGAATATTCAAGGTTTCAATTTTGCATTCATAGACAGTCACTTTAATTATCACACCAAGCAAGACTCTTACTCTAATGTCTCTCTAACAACAATCGAACATCAGGGATCGTACATAATGCCATTACTGGACTACTTTTCAAATGCAAACTTGAAAAATCTTGACTCTGAGGAGGACTTCGTTTACTTTAATGTTCCTTTCTTTTTC
Organism: Flavobacteriaceae bacterium; assembly: GCA_947458575.1. Taxonomy (GTDB): domain Bacteria; phylum Bacteroidota; class Bacteroidia; order Flavobacteriales; family Flavobacteriaceae; genus Flavobacterium. The sequence goes on from CANHBE010000009.1 coordinate 3,705, forward strand.
GTTACCTATCCTTTTTCTTGGATTATGAACATGGCAATCGCGGCTTCCATTTTCTTTATCCTAATAGTATTTATTGGACTAGGAAAAAAGATTCTGATCGGAAAACAGGTTTTGAATGGTTTTTTCAATCTTCTTGGCTCACTCATCACCGCGGGACTGCTGAGCTACTTCGGCTGGAAATTGATAACCATCATTTATCCTCAATACGACGATATCCTTCAAGGATTTACCTACAACGGACACTTCTATATCGGGGCGTTCTCCGCTTTGGCTGTAGCAGTGGCGTTTCTTTTTTATGCTAATTCAAATTCTGTCACCTCGAATTTGAATCAAACAGTTGCGCCATTATTTATTTGGATTCTCATCAATCTTGCAATTGCATTTTACTTACCGGGGGCAGGCTTTTTTATCATTCCGGTTTGGTTCGGACTTCTCATGTTTACTTATTTTATCTTGACTCAAAAAACTAATATCTTCATCAACTTAATCTTCTCGCTCCCTGCTTTATTCATTTTTGTTCCATTCATTATTCAACTCCCGATAGGCCTGGGTCTCAAAATGTTGGTCGGAAGCACTGCATTAATAATTCTGACTTTTGCCATATTACTGCCAGTGTTTGCCTCCTTTTCCGACAAGAAAATTTGGGCAGGATTCTTCTTTATAATAACGCTTATTTTGTTAGTAATCGCTCATTTTTTCTCCGGTTACGACAAGCAACATAATAAACCAAATAGTCTACTTTACGTATATGATGCCGATAAAAATCAAGCTAAATGGTTGACCTATGACAAAAACCTGGATGATTGGACAAGCAAGTATTTAAGTAACTCAACAAAGAAAAACACAATTGATGCTGTTGATGAAATCTTCAGCAAATATAACTCGTCTATAACTTATACTTCACAAGCGCCCATTGCAGAAATTGCTAAACCTACAATCACCTTTTTGCGAGACTCAGTATTTGGAGAATTTCGCTATTTGAAAATTTTAATTTCTCCAAATCGCCACGTTAACCGCTATGATGTTTTGGCCAATGAAAACTTGAAGATATTTCACTTAAAGGCTAATGGCGTGCAATCAATCGATCAAAAAGGCGACCTATATCATAGAACTTCCAAACGTGTTTTAAGTTATTACGTTGTGAAACAGGAACCACTAGTGTTGGATTTCTGTATACCAAAAAGCACTTCTTTAGATATGGAAATTCTCGAGAGTTCGTTTGATTTACTTGACAACCCTTCAATAAAGGTTTTACCCAGAGAAAACTGGATGATGCCGATGCCATTTGTGCTGACTGATGCAGTTGTAATACAACAGAAAATTAAGCCTACCGCTATATCTCCTGTAAGAAAATTTGTGCCATATCCTTCAGCCGAGATTTTAAGAGACAGTGTATCGCAAACAATAGATACCGTAACAGCCGAATGAAACAAATTAGTATTTTAGGGTGTGGATGGCTTGGGTTACCCATGGGTCAAAGACTTATAGAATGCGGTTTTACCGTAAAAGGATCTACAACTTCGGACGCCAAAATTGCTGATTTGAGGATCTCAAACATTATTCCGTATAAAATTGAAATTAACAACGATAATGCTATTGGGGCAATAGCAGATTTTCTGAATAACTCTGAAATTTTACTCATCAACATTCCCCCAAAATTCAGATCCTCTACACATGCTGACTATTCTGCAAAAATGAAATCACTTATACCTTTCATTGAGGCGTCAACAATATCAAAAGTAATCTTTGTGAGTTCAACTTCGGTGTATCCGGATAATAACGAGGAAATTACCGAAAACACTACAATTTGTCCAGAGACAGAATCGGGGAATCAGCTGCTTGAGGCTGAGAAAGTCCTACAGGAAAATCCGACATTTACAACCACGGTTATACGATTCGGTGGTTTGATTGGAAATAATAGGCATCCTGTTAATTCACTCGCAGGAAGAAAAAATATTGAAAACCCGAAAGCGCCAATCAATCTTATTCACCTGGACGACTGCATCGGAATCATCGAAAAAGTAATTGATGCAGATTATTGGGGCGAAATATTAAATGGAGTGACACCATTTCATCCCACGAGAGAAGTGTATTATCATCAAAAAGCAATCGAGAATAACCTACCGCTTCCGGAATTTAATCACCAGCAACCGTCAATTGGAAAAACCATCTCTAGCCTAAAGACCGTTAACAGCCTCAAATATACATTTAAGGTAAATCCACTTTAATTTGAAAACGAGAATTAAACATGCGGTTTCATCCCGAATCGAATTAATTGGCTTACCTATTTTGGCCTTATGCTGGGTAAGTTTTTTTTGGGGAACCACCTGGATTGCGTCGAAAGAAGGCGTCAAACATATGCCGCCTATGCAACTTGTGGCTATCCGTCAATTTCTGGGCGGAATCTTATATGTTGGCTATTTTATCATCAAAAAAACCGCTTGGCCAAAACCGAATCAATGGAAGACTATCGTGATTTTAAGTTTACTGAATTTTGTATTTAGTAATGGACTCAGCACATGGGGAATTAAGTATATCAGCAGTGGATTAGGTGCGATTTTGGGTGCAATATTCCCGATTTGGATTGTCATCATTATGTATTTTAGAGGTGAAAAGTTAAATTCGAAAGCAGTTCTTGGAATCGCAACGTGCTTCTTAGGCATTTGTATCATTTTCTATGAGCATTTGAAAGATTTCCTCGATCCGAATTTTAGTTTTGGTATAATTCTATCTTTGATTGCTACCCTGACGTGGGCCTTTGGCACATTGTATACGAAAAAGAAAGCTGCTAGTTTCAATCCATACTTTAGTTTGGGATTGCAAATGTTGATTTCCAGTATTTCCCTTTTCACCGTTATAGGTGCCACCGGAAGCACCATTCCGTTACAAAATATTCCGGCTGCTTCTTGGTGGTCGATTAGCTATTTGGTGATTATCGGCTCTGTATTGACTTTTGTTGCTTTCATTTATGCACTTCAAAAACTACCTGCAGAAATCAACAGTATTTATGCTTATATCAATCCGGTTGTTGCGGTTATTTTAGGTTCTATAATTTTTGATGAACCCTTAACTTTGTATATCGCTTTTGGCGGATCTATTGTGCTTGTTGGACTATATGTAGTCAATCTGGCACTCAGAAAAAAACAAATTCCATTTAATAACTGATTATCATGAAATTAACTTACATTACTCTTTTTGTTCTATTTCTTCATTCAGGTGGCATTCTTGCGCAAGAAAAGAAGGATGTGATTACACCCAATGAAAACTTAATAACTGAGAACATTCCGGAGATTTCAAAAGACTTGAGCAACAAAGTCAAGAAGTACACAGAAGCCCGAGGCGCCTCTTTGGCGGGCGTGCATCCGGTTACCAACGAAATTATTATTTCAACCCGTTTTGGTGTAACACCACAACTGCATCATGTAAAGCAACCTCTGGGCGACCGGACTCAAATTACGTTTTTTGATGAGCCTATTAGCAATGCGATTTTCGAACCTACAACAGGTAAGTATATCATTTATGCTGCAGATGCCGGGGGCAATGAATTTGGACAATTGTACAAACTGGACTTAAAGACACTTTCTTCTACTATGTTGACTTCCGGCGGGCGATCGCAAAATGGTAGTGTAACCTGGAGAAAAGATGGTAAAGGATTCTACTATTCTTCTACCAAACGAAACGGAAAAGATCGTGACATTTACTTTATGGATCCGGAAAATCCAAGCAGTGAAAAGTTGGTGCTAGAGGTAAAAGGAGGCGGTTGGGGCATCTCAGATATATCGCCTGATTTTTCGAAATTACTGATCAGAGAATCGATTTCTGCCAATGAATCCTATATCTGGTTGCTCGATGTTCAATCTGGGACACTCACAGAAGTTACCGATAGAAAAACACCCAATGTTCTGCAAAGTGGTGCTAGTTTTTCCAAAAACCCAAATGAAATTTGGCTTATGTCTGATAAAGACAATGAGTTTTCGAGTTTGTCAACATTCAATCTCAATACAAAGAAGTTCAATTTCCTCACCACTTCCATTCCTTGGAATGTGGAAAATTATTTGCTTTCAGAAGATCAAAAAACTTTGGTTTTTACCACCAACGAAGCCGGTTCAAATAAAATGTATATTATGGATACCGCTTCAAAAGTCTACAAGGAAGTAAAAGGATTACCTGCGGGTTTACTAGGTTCCATGCGATTCAACTCTGGAGATACTTCACTGTTCTTCACGCAATCTACCGCCAAATCAGCTTCCGATGTGTTCGAATTGGTGATGAAAACAGGGGAAATTATTCGGTGGACAAAAAGTGAATTGGGACAAATTCAAGAAGAAGACATTGCTTTGCCCAAAGCTATTTCGTGGAAATCTTTTGACAAGTTGACTATTTCAGGTTTTTACTATCCGGCTTCCCCTAAATTTAAGGGAAAAAGACCTGTTGTCATTAATATACATGGCGGTCCTGAAGGACAGTCAATGGCTTCTTTTTTAGGTGCCAACAATTACTTCACAAATGAAATGGGTGTCGCCTTCATAGCACCAAATGTTCGTGGCTCTTCCGGCTTTGGAAAAACGTTCTTAGCAAAAGATAATGGCTATTTGAGGGAAAATTCTGTAAAAGATATTGGTGCGTTATTGGATTGGATTGCTTTACAGCCTGAACTTGATAAAGACAAGATCATGATTATGGGCGGCAGTTATGGCGGTTATATGTCGTTGGCAACTGCCTTTCATTATGCAGATCGCATTAAATGCTCCGTAGATATTGTTGGTATTTCCAATTTCAATACATTTCTGAAAAACACCGAAGATTATCGTCGTGATCTAAGACGTGTGGAATATGGAGATGAGCGAATTCCTGAAATGGCTGCATTTATGGAAAAAATCGCTCCTTTGAACAATATTGACAAAATCAAGAAACCGATCTTTATTATTCAAGGCAAGAATGATCCGCGGGTGCCGCTTTCTGAAGCCACCCAAATGCGGGACAAACTAAAGAGTAACGGTAATGTAGTTTGGTATCTAGAGGCAAAAGATGAAGGACATGGATTTAGAAAAAAACCGAATATTGATTTCCAAAGACTGGCAGTCATCCGTTTTATGGAAGAGTATCTTCTAAAATAAAAAAAGCCCCATGTAAAAATGGGGCTTTTTTTTACCAAATTTTTGCTCGTTTCTCGGGAGCCAGATACATCTTATCGCCCGGCTTGATGTTGAACGCTTTATAAAATCCGTCAACATTCAACAAAGGCAAATAGCCTCTGATTTGATCTGGCGCATGCGAGTCGGTTTTAACTTGCGTCTTTAGTGCCTCTTCTCTAGCTTTGTTGCGCCAAACTGTTGCCCACGAAATAAAGAATCTTTGTTCAGGAGTAAAGCCATCAATCAGTGGCTGTTTAGGTTGTGATTTCAAAAACATTTGCAATCCATCATAAGCCGCATTAACACCGCCTAGATCTCCTATGTTCTCCCCTAAAGTAAACTTTCCGTCTACTTTTACACCGGGCAAGACTTCAACAGCACTGTATTGATCGGCCAAAAATGCACCAAGTGCCTCAAACTGTTTCAAATCTTCCTCTGTCCACCAATCTACCAAGTTACCATCAGCATTATATCGTGCTCCGGAATCGTCAAATCCGTGAGAAATTTCGTGTCCGATAACAGCTCCTATCGCTCCATAATTGACTGCTGCATCAGCTTGATAATTGTAAAACGGCGGTTGTAAAATAGCTGCAGGGAAAACAATCTCATTATAAGAAGGATTGTAATATGCATTTACGGTTTGTGGCGACATGAACCATTCTGTTTTGTCAACAGGTTTATCTAGCTTATCTAAATCCTTATCGAAATTCCACTTCGCTATTGTTTCAGCATTTTCATAATAACTTCCGCCTTCATTTTGTCCTTTGATCGGTAAGGTGCTGTAGTCTTTCCATTGATTCGGATAGCCAATCTTAATCATCATTTTTTCTAATTTTTCGATTGCTTTGGATTTAGTTGCAGGCGACATCCAACTGAGGTTGTTGATTCTCACTTCATAAGCCTTGATGACATTTCGGATCATTTTTTCTGCATTTGCCTTTGCTTCTGCAGGGAACATCTTATCTACGTACAATTTTCCTAATGCCTCTCCCATCGAATTATTAATTGTTTGCAATGCGCGCTCTTCGAGTGGTCTTCTTTTCAATACACCATTCAAGGTCGTCCCAAAAAAGCTAAAATTTGCATCTCCGATTTTGTTTGACAAAAGACCGGCTTTCTTATTGAGTAATGTCCAACGCATGTATTGTTTGCATTCCTCAAGCTTATTTGACGTTAGTAGACTTTGTAAAGCCTGCATATATCGGGGTTGTAATACAACAATGATATCGACTTTCTTAAAACCTAATCCGGCATAATAATCTACCCAATTTACTGCAGGAACCATTTGCTGCAATTCCATTAATGTCATCGGATTATATTGCTTTCTGCTGTCTCTGCGTTCCACTCTATTGAGTCGAGGCTTTGACATTTCAGTTTCTATTTCAAGGATTTTCTTTGCTTTCTTTAAATTATTCTCTGCAGAATCGTCTTGAAAGAAATCGAACATCTTCGCAACGTGTTCCACATATTTTTGACGTTTTTCTTTCATGTCATTTTCTTCAGAAATATAGAATTCCTGGTCGGGTAAACCCAAACTGCTTGGTGACAAGTAAATGGTATTCTTATTACTGTCTTTGTCATCCGCACCAACACCGGTAGAGAAAAACCCTATCCCGCCAATAGGCTCCATTTCAATCATGAGCCTCAACAAATCTTCATTGTTTTTGATTGCATCTATACGTTCTAAGTACTTCTTAATTGGAGTAATTCCCTGTGCATTCCGCGACACAGTATCAATGATAGATTTGAAATAAGTAATTGTTTTTCCTTGATCAGAATCGCTACGATAGCCAGAGTTTTTTGCAGCATCTTTCAAAATATTGAGCGCATCTTTCTCCGTTTTTTCATAGAGAATGTAGGTACTACCATACGAAGTTTTGTCGCTTGGGATTTCAGTCCTATCGATCCAAGATCCGTTTACAAAGCGATAGAAATCGTCATTCGGGCGAACTTTTTTGTCCATGTCGTTCAGGTTTATTCCCGGAACTGTCTTTTGTTTAGCTTCCTGTGCATGAAGACTTGTGAAACCAATAACCATCGGAATCAAGAGAAGTAATTGTTTTTTCGAGATAATTTTCATTTCTAAATATTGATTAAGCGCCTAAAACTATAAAAAAATAAGCGAAGTGAAACATAAAATAACATACTGTTAAATTCAAAGTGCATTTGACTTCAATTGCTACTTTTGTTACAAATTATTTTTATGCTCGATTTCCTCAGAAGATTTCGGATTTTTTTCGGAATCATGTCAGTTTTCTCTATGATAATCATATTCTTGTTTTATCAAGCATTAAAGCCAAGAAAAACACTGCCTATTTACAATCCGGCGGATGTTAATCCGGAACTTGTAGATAGCACAGTTCAATATGTTTCGAAGTACCATACCATTTCTGATTTCGCATTCACAAATCAAGACGGAAAGACCATTACACAAAATGATTATAAGGACAAAATTTATGTGGCTGACTTCTTCTTCACTACTTGTGGTTCGATTTGCCCAATCATGACTACCAACATGATCGACATTCAAAAAGCATTTAAAGACAACCCTAAAGTTATGTTACTATCTCACACTGTTTTTCCAGAAATTGATTCCGTGCCGGTCTTGAAGACCTACGCGCAGAAAAAAGGCGTCGATAATCAAAAATGGAATCTAGTGACCGGTGATAAAAAAGCCATATACAGTATGGCTAGAAAATCATACTTAGCCGTGAAACTTGGCAAACCTTCCGAATTATACGATATGGTACACACAGAGAACTTTGTCTTAGTAGATACAAAAAGAAGAGTTAGGGGTTTTTATGATGGCACAAAGAAGGAGGAAATTCGCAGGCTAATTGAAGATATAGATTGGCTACTCACACAAGAATAACGAACATACTTTATCTCTAACTTATGTCTACTTATTCCAATTTTATACTTACTTTTGCAATCTTAATTCAATCTAAATAAGATTTGAAAACAACCATTTCCAATTTAAAAAAAGGTGATAAAGCCCAGATAGATGCTTTTGATGTGGAGGCAATTCCGCTGAAATTACTGGAAATGGGTTGCCTGCCGGGTAATATTGTAGAAGTACTGCAAATTGCACCTTTTGGAGATCCGCTTTATTTGGATATTAATGGTTGTCACTTAGCGATTCGACTGGAAACGGCACGCGAAATAGAAGTTGTACCCATCAAAAGCGGTCATTAATGAAGAGTAAAAAAAATATTAATGTCGCATTGATTGGCAATCCGAATACAGGTAAGACTTCTGTGTTTAATCAACTCACCGGCCTCAACCAGCAAGTCGGAAATTATCCTGGGATTACAGTTGAGAAAAAAATCGGGTTTTGTAATCTCCCCAACAATATAAAAGCGAACATTCTCGATTTGCCTGGTACATACAGCTTAAATGCCAGTTCGATTGACGAGAATGTTGTGATTGAATTACTCTTAAATAAAAACGACAAACTTTTTCCGGATGTAGCTTTAGTCATTACTGACGTTGAAAATTTGAAGCGAAATCTGCTCCTTTTTACACAAATAAAAGACCTTGAAATTCCGACGATTCTAGTCATTAATATGGCAGATCGAATGAAATATAAAGGCATTACGCTTGATATTCCGCTGCTGGAAGAAAAGCTAAAAACAAAAATTGCACTGGTAAGCTCTAGAAAAGGACAGGGTATCGAAGAACTAAAGGAAATCATTGTAAACTATAAATCAATTTCAGCAGAGCCTTGCTTAAATGCCTCATCGATAGACCCGGTTTATTTTGACACTTTGCGAAAAACTTTTCCCAACCAATTATTGTATAAACTGTGGTTGGTAATAACGCAAGATGTCAACTTCTTAAATTTGGACCGGAACGAAATAAAAAGTTCCTTTACCAAATCGCATGCTGATCTCAAGAGATTACAACAAAAGGAGACAATCAAGCGCTATCAGTTTATCAATGATGTCTTGAAAGAAGGTCAAAAAATTGATGCTGCCAATGCAAAAGATACCAGTGGCAAAGTAGACCGAATTCTGACTCACCCAGTTTGGGGCTATGTAATCTTCTTTTGCATTTTATTTGTCATTTTTCAATCTATTTTTACTTGGTCCGAGATTCCGATGGATGCTATTGACAGCACATTTGCAAACCTTAGCACTTTGACCAATGAGAAATTGCCGCCTGGTGTCCTCACCAATTTAATTGCTCAGGGAATCATACCGGGTGTAGGAGGTATTTTGATTTTTATTCCACAGATTGCCTTTCTCTTTATGTTTATCTCATTTCTTGAAGAAAGCGGATACATGAGTCGCGTGGTGTTTTTGATGGATAAAATCATGCGCCGGTTTGGACTGTCAGGAAAAAGTGTCGTGCCACTAATCTCGGGAACCGCGTGCGCCATTCCAGCTATTATGGCCACAAGAAATATAGAAAACTGGAAAGAACGACTGATTACGATCTTGGTAACTCCTTTCACTACTTGCTCCGCAAGACTACCGGTTTATGCTATTATCATTGCATTGGTAATTCCGGATAAATATGTCTTAGGCATTTTGAATTTGCAAGGATTGACTTTAATGTTCTTGTACTTGATTGGATTTGCATCAGCCATATTTTCTGCATATTTGCTGAACAAGGTTCTGAAAATTAAAGGAAAAACGTACTTTGTTATTGAAATGCCCAACTACAAATTACCATTATTCAAGAATGTGTTTATCAATGTCATAGAAAAAACCAAAGCCTTTATTTTTGGGGCAGGGAAAATAATTCTTGCGATTTCAATTGTACTTTGGTTTCTTGCATCGAACGGATCTGGCCCCAAGTTTAATAATGCCGAAGAAATCGTTAAAGAGCAACTCAGAGACAAAAAAATTACCCAAACCGAGCTTGATAATGCCATAGCTTCTGAAAGATTAGAAAATTCCTATATCGGATTGATGGGCAAAACTATCGAACCTGTCATCTCTCCTTTAGGCTACGACTGGAAAATTGGAATTGCAATAATCAGTTCGTTTGCTGCCCGTGAGGTTTTTGTTGGCACACTGGCCACCATATATAGTGTTGGCGATTCTGACAATGAGCATACGATTAAAAACAAAATGCAGCAAGAAGTAAATCAATCCAGCGGAAAAAAAGTTTTCAACTTTGCCTCAGGAGTGTCTCTTCTCCTCTTTTACGCTTTTGCCATGCAGTGCGCCAGTACTTTAGCCATTACAAAAAAGGAAACTAACACTTGGAAATGGCCGCTAGCCCAATTAGTTTTTATGAGTGCTTTGGCCTATTTTGTTGCGCTTTTTGCCTATCAAGTGCTGCAATAACTCTCGCCATTTTTTGCTTTGACTTTAACAAAAGTTAAAAAGTAAATTTTCTTATTTTTAATTTGTCTAAATAAGAATTGGTGATTATATTTGCCAAAAATTTACAAATCAGACCCCATGAAATTCTTGCTTTCTGCTATCGCTATTTTTGTTTCCTCACTATTAACCGCGCAAGAAGATTTGTATGATCTTGCCTTCAATGATACTGTCAAAAAACTTTCAACTGTTACCATCATTGTAAAGCCACAAACTCCCGAGAGAATGCACGAAATTCAAAACAATGCAATCTTTTCCGGTAAAAAAAATGAAGTGATTCGATTGGCAAACATCAATGGTAGCCTAAGTACTAACAATGCGAGAGAAGTTTTTTCGAAAGTTCCCGGAGTATCCATATGGGAAAATGAAGGTTCCGGAATCCAATTGAATATCGGTGTCCGTGGACTGAGCCCGAACAGAAGTTGGGAACTTAATACCCGCCAGAATGGTTACGATATTTCTTCAGATGTTTTTGGATATCCTGAAGCTTACTATAATCCACCCATGGAAGCAGTAGAAGAAATTCAGCTGGTTCGTGGCGGCGCATCATTGCAATATGGTTCACAATTTGGCGGGATGATCAATTACGTATTAAAAAGAGAAACAGACAAACCATTTTCATTCGAAAGCCAAAACACAGTTGGAAGTTACGGCCTGATGAGTTCCTACAATGCCATTGGTGGAACTAAAAACAAATTCTCCTATTATATCTACAATCACTCGCGATCAGGAAACGGTTGGCGAGAGAATAGCGGTTACGAAGTAAGAAACTCTCATGCTTATTTTGCATACCAGTTTAACACTAATACGAAATTGTCACTCGAATATACCAATATGGATTATGAAATGCAGCAAGCTGGTGGTTTTACTGACGCCCAGTTCAAAGACAATCCAAGACAATCATTACGCGAACGCAATTGGTTTGGAACACCATGGAATTTAGCTGCTTTAGTTCTTGACACTAAACTTGCTTCTAATTTGACCTTAAACACAAAATTATTTGGACTTCTTGGTGAAAGAAATAGTGTTGGTTTTACCGCAACTCCAAATACGCTCGATGCGATTAATACAAATACAAATGACTTCGCTAATCGTCAAGTAGATCGTGATTTTTACAAAAACCTTGGAGTTGAAACAAGAAGTATATATACCTATAAATTGGGCAAGCTAGATCAGAATTTGGCTTTCGGAGCAAGATTATACCGTGCTAACACTATTAGAAAACAACAAGGGAAAGGGACAACAGCTTCCGATTTTGATCTAGAAATTGACGGTCGTTTCTCACGTGATTTAGAATTCCAAACAGACAACATGTCATTCTTTGCGGAAAACCAATTCAAACTTACGGACAATTTGAGTGTAACTCCCGGTATTCGATATGAGAGTATCAAATCATCTATAGACGGGCGACTTGGCATCGATAATGGAAACGATGTTAATGTAAATCCGGAAAACTTAAGTAGAACTAAATTCCTGATGGGGGTTGGCGTTGAATATAGACTCCACAAAACTAATTTTTATGCTAATTTCTCCCAAGCATTTCGACCAGTTCTATTTTCTGATATTACGCCGCCTGCAACTACAGACGTTATTGACGAAAACCTGAAAGACGCAGATGGGTTTAATATTGATCTTGGTTACAGAGGAAACTTGTTGGGTTGGATCAACTTCGATGTGAGCTATTTTTATTTAAATTATAGCAACCGAATCGGAACTATTCGCAAATTTGTCAATGATGATCCCACTCAAAATACTTTTCTATTCAGGACAAACCTTGGAACCACTGTGCACAAGGGCGTGGAAAGCTTCATTGACTTAAACATTTCAAAAGCACTGAAAGTAAATCAACAAATCGGAGATATACAATTCTTTACCTCTCTCTCCTTTATTAATGCTGAGTACACCGATTTCAAAACCACTCAGATTAGTGGAACAGCACCAGACATCATAATTTCCGAAGTCAATTTAAAAGGAAATCGGGTAGAAAATGCCCCTCGATACATTCACAACTTTGGACTCACATGGAGTTATAGAGGCTTTTCATCAACACTACAAAATCGTAGAACAGGGATGGTCTATTCGGATGCGAACAACACGGAAAAACCATCAGCAAATGGAGTTACAGGAAAATTAGATGGTTATTCGGTTTATGACCTTTCAATGGAATATCGGTTCTTGGAAAAATTTAATGTTCGTGCCGGAGTTAACAACCTTGACAACACTGTCTATGCAACCAGGAGAGCAGGTGGTTATCCAGGTCCAGGAATTTTACCTAACGACGCAAGGACTTTCTTCTTAAGTGTGGGCGTGAAACTGTAATCTTCCAAGTAATAATACTTGTACCTTTATACCATGAATTTCCAAGAAACCGCGGTTTACATTATTGTAGGGTTTGCCATTGTTTTTCTGGCTCGAAAGTTCTTTTGGACGAAAAAGACGAAGAAAAATTGTGGTAAGGACAATTGTGGTTGCTAAACCGTTATTTTGCAATTTCCACTTTAATTACATACGACTTCGGGTCGATTTTTATGCTGTCTTTTGGATAAGGAAGTAGACGAACGCTTTTTATTTTCTTTAGCGGGATAGCCAGAGTGTTGGAAACCCATTTTTTATTATCCTCAACTTTCTTTGGTGAAAAACTCAAAATCTCTTCATCCATCCACTTTTTATTTTGGTAAATAGACACCAATACTTGCGCTTCGCCAGGCCAAATACAATCAACGCCTTCAGGGCAACGTGCATCTGAAATCACTTGCTTAAGCACAATTTGAGTTCCTTTCGCTTTTTCGCTTCTACTTTGAGTGATGGTAAAGTCTGTTAGTCTTTTCCCTTTTTTGTGCTTTTGTCCTTGGACAGGCAAAATCACAAAAATCAAAAGGAGAAGATATAAAGTGTTTTTTATGTTCCAAGTAGTGACCATATCAGAAGTTTAGCCTTCGAAATTATTAATTCTTTCTCACGAAAGCTAATTTTTGAGTACAAATCAACAAGGACTAGAGTACATTAAATTCAGAATTGCTAATCGCTGTTCTTTAAATTGAAAGAACATCAAATAATTAAAAAATCATCCTACAGAGTTCTAATGAGATACTCTATGGCACTCAGCCGAGCGCGACGTCTAATACCATCATCACAATAAAACCACCTATAAATCCGAGTGTTGCAATATCGGTATTCTTGTCTTGTTGGGTTTCAGGAATCACCTCTTCAACCACTACAAATATCATTGCCCCGGCGGCAAAAGCAAGAGCATAGGGTAATAAGGGTGTGAAAAAGGTAACTGCCACTGCGCCTAAAACTCCTGCAACAGGCTCTACCAATGCCGAAGATTGTCCGTACATAAAACTTTTCCACCTACTCATGCCCATTCTTCTCAAGGGCATAGAAACAGCTATTCCCTCTGGGAAATTTTGAATACCAATTCCAATTGCCAAAGTTAAAGCGCCTGCAATGGAAGCCTCCGGAATACCAGCAGCAACACCTCCAAAAAGAACACCGACTGCCAATCCTTCAGGAATATTGTGTAATGTAATGGCTAAAACCAAAAGAGTAGTGCGCTGCCAAGGCGACTTCACTCCCTCAGTCTCTTGGAAATTAATGTGTAAATGCGGCAAGATTTTATCTAGTCCGAATATAAAAACAGCTCCTAATAGAAATCCAACTGCGGCCGGAATCACTTTGACAAAGCCCTCGCCACCACTCATCTCAATAGCTGGAGCTAACAAACTCCAAAAACTTGCAGCTACCATGACTCCTCCTGTAAAACCTAGCATACCATCAAGGACTACTCTGTTCATGTTTTTAAAAAAGAAGACAAACGAAGCTCCGAATGCTGTCAGAAACCATGTAAACATAGTGGCATACAATGCAGCCAAAATTGGATCAATACTTTCAAAATATGCTATGACTGATTGAAACATAATTACTGGACGTATAAATTATTTGCGATTTTGTGCGATATAGTAATTTCTTTGGCATTCACTTCCACTAGTAGCGTGTCATCAAAGCTCTCTTTTTCTTTAACCAAAAAGGTCGAACCTAAGGCAATTTTTTGCTTGTCTAAATATTTTAAAAAATCTGAAGACGAGTCTTTCACCCCAATGCATCGATACTCTTTGTTTAGTTCTGATTCTGAAAGCAGTAATTTATTGATTTTCTTAATGTCTCCATTCATGTCCGGAATGGGATCACCATGCGGGTCAAAAGAGGGAAAGTCTAAAAACTCCTCTAATTTATTGATAAGCTTTTCTGACTTGATATGCTCCAACTCTTCGGCAATCTCATGCACTTCATCCCAGGAAAAATGAAGTTTGTCAACCAAAAAAACTTCCCACAAACGGTGTTTTCTCACAATCATCTTTGCTGCGTTAATCCCGCGGTGGGTCAACGAAACACCCTGATATTTTTGATATGAAACCAATTCTTTTTCAGACAACTTTTTGAGCATATCCGTAACCGAAGAAGCTTTAGTTTCTAACATGCCTGCAATTGCATTAGTGTTTACCCCTTTAGGAGAGACTAATGATAAGTGATAAATAACTTTTAGATAATTTTCTTCTGAAATGGTCATTGATAAAATTTTCTTCTTCGCAAAGAAAAGAATTTTATTTTTATTGCTCAAAATATATTTTTAGCTTTGTCTAAATTTTTGTTTCGTAAAATGAAAAAAACAATATTCCTACTTTTGTTTGTTGCTCAACTTTCAATCGCTCAAACTAATTTTGATTCAATCCCTAAAAGTGAAAAAAAAGAACTGCAGTTGGACGAAGTAGTAATTTCTGGAACACTAAAAGCAGTAAAAAGACTAGAAACTTCTGTTCCTGTTGAGGTAATTTCAGCTACTTTCTTGAAACAAAATCCTACTAGCAATATCTTTGATGCGCTGCAAAACGTAAACGGTTTACGTCCACAAAACAATTGTAATGTATGTAACACAGGTGATATTCGCATCAACGGATTAGATGGTCCGTATACCATGGTTACAATTGACGGAATGCCTATTGTTAGTGCACTTGGTACAGTTTACGGTCTGTCAGGCATTCCCAATTCGATGATTGAGAAAATTGAAGTTGTTAAAGGAGCCGCGTCTACACTCTATGGAAGTGAAGCTGTTGGCGGATTAATAAATATCATTACCAAAAAAACGAAGTCAGTTCCTGTATTTACCGCTGATGTATTTTCAACTTCTTGGCTGGAAAACAACATCGACTTGGGTTATAAGTCAACTATTGGCAAAAAAGTGGATGCGCTTTTTGGTATCAATTATTTCTCCTACCAAAATCCTATCGACAACAATAACGACAACTTTACAGATATTGCTTTACAAAACCGAATTTCTGTTTTTAGCAAATGGAATATCAATCGGAAATCGGAAAAAGAATTTAGTATCGTTTCTCGTTATTTATATGAAGATCGATGGGGCGGCGAAATGCAATGGAACAAGAGCTTTCGCGGCGGAAATCAAGTCTATGGCGAAAGCATTTACACCTCGCGTTACGAACTATTAGGAAAGTACCAATTGCCCGTTAAGGAAAAAATGTATTTGCAGTTTTCCCTCATTAGCCATGATCAAAACTCAGTATATGGCGATTCGTTCTTCTTGGCCAATCAGAAAATTGGATTTGGACAATTCCTTTGGGATAAGAATTTTAAAAATCACTCAATGCTTTTTGGCAGTGCTTTTCGTTACCAATTTTATAACGACAATACACCGGCAACAGCAACTTCGGATCATTCTAAAATTTATAGCTTTTTTGTACAAGATGATATAAAATTTTCAGAAAAAACAGGCTTGCTTCTGGGTTCAAGATACGATTACAACTCTAATCATGGTTCTATTTTTACACCAAGAATAGCCATCAAATGGAAACCTACAGCAGCCGACATTTTGCGATTGAATTTTGGAACCGGCTTCAGAGTGGTTAATCTTTTTACCGAAGATCATCAAGCTTTATCAGGCGCACGAGATGTAGTTTTAGTTGATAATTTGAATCCGGAAACTTCTTATAATATAAACTTAAATTACCTGAAAAAATTTAAATTTGAGAATCTGGGTGTCTTGAATGTAGAAATGTCATCTTGGTACACCTATTTTACCAATCGGATTTTTGCGGACTACGATCTTAACCCCAATCAAATAATTTACGACAACTTAGATGGGTTTTCAAAAATATTCGGACTAAGTGCAAATGCTGATTGGATTTCTCCTTTTGGCTTAAAAGCTTCTGTTGGAGCAAGTTACTTCGACCCAATCACAAAGCAAGATGGCGTTTCGTTTATACCTTTGTTTACCGAAAAATATTCGTTGAATTGGTCCATAAATTATGAAATCCCCGAATGGTTTCTCTCCTTTGACTACACCGGAAATCTTACTGGTCCGATGCGTTTGCCTTTGTTAAGTGAACTTGATCCCAGACGCGAATACTCACAACCTTTTAGTGTTCAAAACATACAATTCACCTACAAGAAAATTCATAACCTTGAAATCTATTCCGGGGTAAAAAACATCTTTAATTGGACTCCAAACAGGGGCAATCCATTTTTAATCGCTCGCGCCAATGATCCTTTTGATCAAAATGTTCAATTTGATGGAAATGGAACGGCTTTACCAACAGTAGACAATCCTTATGGCTTAACCTTTGATCCAACCTACGCCTACGGACCCAATCAGGGAGCTCGTTTTTTCTTTGGATTGCGATACCATATTGATTAGCTTGATTCTTGCTCTTTGCCTTTAAATAACTATTTTTGACCCATGCAACACTATCATTACATTTTTACCGGAACCGGCTTGTCAACATTGATGACGGTTAGAGAAATGATAGTTTCCGGACAATTTAAAGACCAATCAATTTTACTACTAGATCAAGACAGCAAGAAGAACAACGACAGAACTTGGTGTTTTTGGGAAAAAAATGCGTCGTTTCCGGACTTGATTAATAAGGAATGGCCAAAAGCACTTTTCAAAAACCAATCGATTGAAAAGAATATGGATTTAAATCCGTACCGGTACACCATGCTAAAAGGATTAGATTTTTATTCCGCAACTTTTGATTTGATAGCGCAAGAACCCAACATTACTTTCCTTCAACAAAAAGTAGTTGGTTTTGAGGAACTTGGTTCCCATTGTTTGGTTCAAACAGAATCACAATCTTTTACTTGCAATCGCATCATCAATGCCATTTACAATCCGGAAACAGTAAAAAAACAAGACCGATTTCCGTTGCTACAACAGCACTTTATCGGTTGGTTTATCAAAAGTAAAGACGCGGTCTTTAATGACGATTGCGCCACTTTCATGGATTTCTCTGTGGTACAAAAAGGGAATACCCGATTTATGTATGTTTTGCCTTTTTCAGCAAACGAAGCCTTGGTAGAATATACTTTATTCTCAAAAGACTTGTTGGAAAAAACTGAATACGAAACTGCCATTAAGAATTACATCGAGCAACTCGGAATTTCCGAATATGAAATTATTGAAAAAGAGTACGGCAATATTCCCATGACCTGCTATCCGTTATGGAAAAACAACACAAAGAACATCATCAACATTGGTTCTGCAGGCGGCTGGACAAAAGCAAGTACGGGCTTTACCTTTAAAAACACAACCAAGAAATCTAACGCTTTGTTGTCATTTTTAGCTACGAATAAAGACTTTAGAAGTTTTCATAAAATCGATAAGTTTTGGTTTTATGACTTGTTGTTATTAGACATTTTGGCCAAACGTAACGATTTGGGAAATCTTATTTTCTCTTCCTTGTTTCAAAAAGGAAATGCTCCTTTAATCTTCAAATTTCTGGATGAAGAGACTTCGTTTTGGGAAGATTTGCAAGTCATTTGGCAGTGTCCGAAAGGCGTTTTTATCAAAGCGCTGTTGATGAGAATTACTGGTTTGCGTTAGGGATTGAAGCGGCATCCTTTTGTGCGCATCAAAATCTTTCGACTACGCACGGGCAATATGCACAAAAGATATAGCGGAAAGCCCGACCCCGATAAAGATAAGATTGTTATGCAACGTTATTTTTATGATCGGGGTAACGCCCTAAAATTCTATACACAGATAACAAATGTTTATGATTTCTTTAAAGTTAACCTTTGTAAATCTGTTTATCTTTGCCCTCGGAATTTGTTAATTCTAAAATCGCAATTCAACAATCATAAATCTCAAATAAATTATGTATCCAGAAGAAATGGTAAGACCGATGCGAAACGAGCTTGCAGAAGTTGGTTTCCAAGAATTATATAGCGCAGAAGCAGTTGAAAACGCATTAAAGTCGGAAGGAACAACCCTAGTGGTCGTGAATTCAGTTTGTGGTTGCGCTGCGAGAAATGCTCGTCCGGGAGCAAAAATGAGTTTGACCGGCGACAAAAAACCCGATCATTTAGTGACTGTTTTTGCAGGAGTTGACAGAGAAGCAGTTGATGCAGCAAGACAACATATGTTTCCTTTTCCACCGTCGTCACCAAGTATGGCTTTGTTTAAGAATGGTGAATTGGTGCACATGTTAGAGCGCCATCATATTGAAGGTCGCCCGGCGGAATTGATTGCGGAGAATTTGAAAGACGCTTACGAGGAGCACTGCTAAAAATAAAAACCACGATTAAGATCGTGGTTTTTTTATAAAAGAAGGTACGCAAAAAATAACCTTGTGTTCCTTAAAAACATTCAAGATTTCAAATTCTTCTTCAGTGTAATTCTCTTTAAATTTATTATTCAAAATATCAGTAACAAAACCTTTCATCTTTTCATCGCCAAAGGCAATGTTCAGTTCATTATCTCCAATCTTTATGATACAACTTGAATGGTTATTTTCCACTTCAAGAATTGGATTTTTAATGAAGTAAGTAGTATCGGTTGGATATTTTTTTTGCAACAATGCATACAGTCCGCTAATTATTTTTTGAGTATTTATAGAGGTTAAACATACTTTGTTCGCGCAATTCAAAATCACATCATAATTACATTTCAAAGTACAATTTCCAGGTTTCCCCCAAACAATTTCATTGTACTCCGAAAAACTTCCCCAAGAACCTGGACCGGTTGGACCATAAATCCCAACTGTTGG
>CANHBE010000010.1 GCA_947458575.1 Flavobacteriaceae bacterium
CAGGGTGATTTTCAGGGAAATTGAGAGCCGTAAAGTTATGCCAGTCGTCCTCAATCTCAGGGCCATCCGAAACATTGAAACCGAGACGTTCAAAAATTTCTATGATGCGATAGCGGGTTAAATTGAGTGGATGCAGGTTTCCCGTTTTATTAGGAATGACCGGAAGTGATAGGTCCATGGTTTCGCGGTCGGACGAAGTGGTATTCTCGATTGACTCCTGAAGTGATTTGAATCTATTCTCAGCGAGTTGCTTAAGATCATTGAGGGTTTTGCCCAGCTTCTTTTTCTCTTCAACTGAAGCCAACTTCAAGTCATCAAAAAGAGACATCAACTGCCCTTTCTTGCTGATAAATTTTAGCCGAAAGTTTTCTAAATCGTCTTTCCCTTTAATAGTGAATTTTTGCATTTCAATCTCCAACCCCTTGGCTTTCTCAGAAATCATGAATTCGACTTTTTTATTGAGAGTTTACTAGTAATTAAACGATCCAAAGTAAAACTGAGGATAAATGCTACCAAAATTACACCTGTCAAAACATACCAATCGCTAAAATTTCTAAAAATATAGGCCGCTAAAATAAATAAAGCATTTACTGAAGCCAAAATGATTGCAGTAGTGGAGTGAGTCATGCCAAGCCGCATTATTGCGTGGTGGACGTGGCTTTTGTCGGGTTTGAAAGGGGACTGCCCTTTAGACAATCGTAGAATAATAATTCGTAGCGTATCGCAAAGAGGGATAATAACAAAACAGGCTGCTGAGGCAATGGTAGCGGAAAATTTTATTGGACTGCCGATAGGCAAAGTCTCATTCAAATTCATAAACTGAATGACCAAAACAGACAATAACATTCCTATAACCATCGCACCCGTATCACCCATAAAAATTTCCGATGGTTCCCAATTGAAAATTAAAAAAGCCAGTATTCCCCCGGTCATCGAGAAACAAAGTAGTGAAAATACATAGTCTTCAGCAAAAAAAAACCAAACCCCAAAGGCTGATAAAGCAACCAACCCAATGCTGCCTGCTAGACCATCCAATCCATCAATTAAATTAAAAGAATTGGTGATAATAACAATAGTAAACACAGTAAGAGCGTAGCCTAATAATCCTGGGATTTCATTCACACCAAGAAAACCGTACAATGAGTTAATAAAGATTGATGAAAACAAGAAAATGATAATCGCAACAACCTGACCAACTAGTTTGTGTAATGCTCGAAACGGAACGATGTCATCACGTAGCCCAATAAGGAAAACCATAAACAAACTTGCCAGAACAAAGCGAACAGAGTGCCATTCGTCAAAATCAAGCCAGATAAGGGTAGACAACAGAAAGCCTGCAAAAATCGAAATGCCTCCCATAGACGGAGTGACTTTTCTATGGATTTTCCGTCTGCCCGGAACATCCACAATATTTTTTTTAAGGAAATACCTAACAATTAGAGGTAGTATAGTAAAAGAAATGAAAAATGCGGTCACACAAGCCGCAAAATTAACTGTCATAAAAACAAAGGTATTTTAGACGAAAGGTAAGAAATTTATTTCTTTTCTGAAGAAGCAGTACCCGATGTAGGATTTCGGTAAGGCAGATAGATAAATGCCGAAATAAAGAAGTAGAAAAAGACTATTCCTCTTTGAACGTTTAAACTTGATTCTGTCAACATCAGCAAAGAGAAAGAAATTAAGAAAATTAGAAAAACAAAGTTTGGTTGCTTCAATGCACTTGAAAAACAGTATATCAGGATAAGAAGGAATACCACTAGTTCAACTATTCCATTTCTACATAGAAATTGTAAATATTGATTATGGGCATTAAAAGAATTTTCAATGCCTTCTGAAAATCCAATTTGGCGATATCCCTCATTTATCAAAATCTGCTCATCACCAGTTCCGGCACCAAAAAACGGACTTGTTTCAATGCCTTTCATTACACCTTTCCATAGAACAACTCGATTGTCAAGAGCGGTCGATACATTTTTTCCATAGGTATCAAAGAATGTAAGCACTCTGCTTGGGTCAAGTAATAAAGTGATAAAACCTAAAGTCAATAGGCTGTAAGTAATAAGCCATGCTCGTTTTCTTGTTACAATAACAAGATAGAGAGCTAAGCAAAATACAAAAATGATCAACGGTATTTGAGCTCTTAGGAACAAAAGGATCGTTACGGATAGCACCAGAGTTACAAAATAAAAAACGGTATGGTTGCCTTTTTCTCTCCAAAACATCCTGAGCTGTCTAAGCTCTTCGAGCGAGTAAAAAATAATAAAAATGAAGAATGTTGACAGATATGTAGGATGGATGCCTATAATATCTGTGAAGAAAATATGGCCTTGTTGAAAAACTTGATTTCGCTTTTCCAACTCATAACATAAAAGGGCATAGGAAATACCAAAAAATACAACTGCGAAGCAAGCTAAACTAAAATAATAAAGCAATTTTGAAACATCAATCTTAAGGTCCTTGAATTGAAAGACTAAAATAGGGAATACTATCAAAAAGAGATTCCGTTCTATGTCAGCAAATGCAGAGCTTACATCGGTACATCGAATTGCCCCAAACAAAAGAATGGCAAAAAAAGCAAAGCAGAACTGAAATAATCGATCTTTTAAAACGGCATACTTGAATTCCTTCAGAATAAAAAATAAAAAAAAACTGAAGCCTACAACAGTAACGAGAGAATTAAATCTAAGTGACATCGGTATGCTTGATACCAAGAGTAACGGCAAAAGTATTTTTATTTTGTTAATAAACATTCGATCTATTAGAAACTAAAGCGTCCGATTGTTCAACATCTCTTTCTCTCGATCAAAAAACCATCCCCACTTATTAAAATACTTAATCACTGAAGAAATATGTATAAAAAACAATCTATTTATTCGATAAGATTCTCTAGCGTGTCCGTGGATAATACTTGCATGTGGGTAATAAATATTTTTATAAGCCCTAAGCATGCGCCTAGATAAGTCAATATCCTCCGCATACATAAAATAACGTTCATCAAAAAATCCAACTTTTTTGATTGCGGCCACTCTTAAAAACATGAAGCAGCCAGAAACCGAAGGCACTTCAAATTTCAGCTCAAGGTTTTTGTCCCTCATCTCATAGATATCCATCCTTTTTTTTACAATTCCATTCAAGAAACCAAAGAAAAATCTCCTTGCAAACAGGTCTAGTGGGTGCGGCAATCGTTTGTTAACGTATTGGTGTCTTCCATCTGGATAAAATACTTTAGGTTGGATTATGCCTATCTCTTCTTCGTCTTCCATGACAGAAAACAATTTTTGTAAAGATGTGCCCTCGAAGGTTACATCTGGATTTAAAACCAAATGATACTTACTGTCATTTACTATTTTAGTAAATATAATATTATGCGCCTTACCGAAACCTAAGTTATTTCCATTAAAAATATACTCTGTCCGATTGTCTCGAACAACCTTTTCGAGTTCATTTGTCGGTGAATTATCAACCAAAAACAGCTTGAAACTCAATTCCGTACTATAAACAGAATCAATGGTACGCATCAAATCGAGGGCACTATTCTTATACAAGACTATAGACACAGTTAGATCATATTTCATTCTCTGTGGATAGCTTAAAAGGTTTTAATAAATATACAACACAATAAAACAGACTAAAGGAAGACACGCCTTTTTGCCTAGCCAAAAGAACCTCTATTGAAAAATACATTATAGATAATAGTATAAACAAAGCCAAAGTTGCGTTTTTTCTGCGCGAATAGAAAATAACGCAAACCAAAAGAAACGAAAAAACAAAAAGTCCAACAATACCCGACTCTAAAGTTAGGTGCATAAACTCATTATGGGAGTTATACCCGTCTTCGTGACCCCTCACGTATCCCTTAATGGTGTAACAATCCAGCAATGCCGTTTGTCCATTAGAAAGGCCATACCCAAATGCCTCCCTTTTTTGTATAGTAATCATAGCACAATTCCAAATGGCCATCCTTTGGCTGGAGCTGTTCCATAGCCCTGAATATTCATTAGAATATTCATAATTCAAGCCCTGCTTGAATCTATCTCCAATAAATTGCAAGTTTTGAAAAACAAACCCTAAAGTAGTCAAAAAAACAGTTGAAGATACAAAAACAATAAGTCTACTTTTTAAAGACGACAGTAGCTTCAGTATAACTATAATACACATGCATATAATACCCATTTTTGAAGCCACCAAAATCAAAAAAAAAGCTAGGTAAACAACAATTAATAGACTCAAAATCCGTGAGCAAAAGATCGGATTAAATAGAATAACCAAAATGGCTATGTTTATAAGAAAGCTAAAATAAATAGGATCCAAACTAGTTGGTGATGTTAGATAGATGTAAGAAAAATAATAGTACTCACGCTCCGTTATTTTTTGAACGATGAAGCTTTTGTTCGCAACTGCATTATAACCTGCGTTCCCAAAGCAAAGTATTGAATAAAATAAAAGTATAAAAACGAATGCCCTAAAAATTCTTTTACCGTCAAGTTGAAAGTCGATTAGCATAAAAGAAATCGGAAGCATCAAAAGAGGTAAGCGCTTTTCCAACTCAAATAACCCAGCGCTTAAGCTTTCGCTGCGAGGAAGATTGAGCAAATAAATTCCATAAATAATCAACGGGACAATTAACAGATTTTTACTAGAAAAAAAGTGCTGTTGAAATTTTCTAATGAAAGAAAGTGAATATATAAAAAAGAGTAACGTGAAAAGGCTATGTAAATAAGTAGTTAATGGAAGCGAAAAAATCAATAGCAACAGAAGATACTCAAATACCTTTTCGTTAGCAAAGATTTGGTGCTTAAAGTACTTGGTAAGGTTTTTCAATTTCATCGCCTTCGTCATGTATAGCTCAAAAGTCCCCATCTACCACATTAAAACGACTGGGTTAAATATCTAATATTAAACGAACGGAGATGTATTTTACTTTGGTTTCATAAGCCTAAGAATCAGACATAACAGTAAATTCACTCTGAAGCGAATTTGCTTTAAGACGGGATTCATACTTTTATACCCAGTTTGAGAAACATTATAAGAATGTCTTCTATATAAAACCAAACAATCTTCTACAAAGATAGGCTTAAAATAAATCTCGCCAAGCAGACCGATCCATGAATCATGCATCGGAATATTCTTTGGGAAAGGTAAGGCAATATTTAGAAGCTCCCTTGAAAATGCCATGCAGCAACCCATGTAAGAGTTTCTTAAAAGCATGTTATTCCAAAGGCCGCTTTTCGAATGATGCGTCAAAAAAAAGGATTGACAAATAACTTCCATTTTTTCGTTAACAACCGAACAATTGCATAAAACAATATGGCTTTTTTCTACTATCGGTTTCATTAGCTTAACTTTGTCCGGCAGCCAAATATCATCTTGATCTGAAAGAAAGATTATATCCCCGGTTGAATTAATCAAAGCATTTTCAAAATTAAAAATTGGGTTCTTGAAATTTTGATTTTCCAATATTTTGATTCTATCGTCATTAAAAAGTTTGATTAGACCAATAGTATTGTCCAATGAAGAATCATCTGAAATGATGACTTCATCTTCAGAACTTAGTTGACAAAGTATTGACGCTAATTGTTCCGAAATAAATTTCTCGCCATTATATGTTGCTATACATACCGAAATTTTCATATCAAAAATAAGGAGTAATATCTAATCGAAATCAATAAACATAGGTATAGATTTAAGATATCCCTCATCAACCATTCGTGTTTGGATTCCACTACTTCTTAATCGATTTAAAGAGGAAGTTTTTTTGATATATCTTTTTTTCCCATTCTCAATATAATACATCTTTGCTTCGCCATCTGAATGTACTATTACACCCTCATGTGGGTTTACACTAGAACATTCCATGATGTCCAGATCATTCTCGTTAACATCAAAATAGAGTAGATTTTTAAAACCTAATTCCATTGTCTCTCGCTTTAACACTTCAATTGTTAACCACTCTGAGTTGTTGTCAATACTTGAATTTGGATAGCTATAGTCTCCGTAGTTTCCTAAATTACATTTGGGCTTGCCTCGAATTCTTGCAAAGCCCGTTAGCGAAGGATAAATAAACGATTGCGTTACACATTCTTGCTTAGATAAGAGGCCAATCTCATCCTTAACGTACAATAACGAATTCCCTTTTAAGTCCATAAATGAACTCTCTAAATCAACCAGTTTCTTAATAAACGAATAATAGGCGTTGGCACTCATTTCTTTTGAATAATCATGAAAAAAAAGATTCATATCAATTTTGAGCTTTGATTTTTTCAATTTACCATTTTCGAAAAAATTTACCCTTGTAATCAAGTTCTTAGCCAAGGCTGATTTTGAAGCATTATAGACTTGAACAATTACGGAGCAACCAACAGCAAAAAAAAGAATGACCCTGATCTTCTTGGCTATTGCAGTATCAAAAATAAAACGATTAAAATCTTCTCCATAAGCTATGAAAAGCGCAGCCACCAAATACATTTGGATAGAAGCAAAAAAAATTGCGTTGCCTCCATAAAATTGAAATATAAGGCCAGGTAAAATACCCAGACTAATGGTGATCAAAATTAGATAAACCGGAAAAGGCGAATAATTATTTGAACCCCGTGTTTTTGCGCGTATTATGATATAAATTAAAGCAAACAGATAAGACCACATAAAGAACAGGAGGAACCAATCAAAAGCACTAAAAATCTTGTCATCAAAAATAACTTCCCCTTTGTAAAAAGATAGTAGATTAACTACCCCCTCTGGACTAGTTTCTCTAATCCCAAAAGGGATTGTTTCTACAGTAAACCAATACGTCAATGAAGAAGAAACAACTACCAATAAAGTAGCCCCAATCAATTGAACATTAAAAAGTCGCAAGTATATTATCACAAACCCAAATATTCCCAATAAAACAAAAAGTGTTGATATCTTTACTAGGCCTAAAGTGGTAAAAAGAAAAGGAAGAGCAAAAAACAAAAACAAAGATTGCTCTGTGCGAGAAAGATCTTTTTTACTTAACCCTTGCCAAAAATAAATTGAAATTGAAATCACGGCAAAAAAAAGAAATAGAGAGATAATCTGTGATTCATGAATAAGGGTATGAACTTGATTGTATCCCCCAGCATATCGATGATCAGGTATTCTTAAAAAGATACAAAAAAAGCATATCAATCCCCACAAAGACATTTTTGGTCTCCTCACAAGAAATTTTTGAATGTCAATCCCTAGAATTAAAACTGATTTTAAAAAAAGAGGCACAAAAATCAAAGGGTATCCTAGACTGTAACAGGTCCACATGGGAAATCCAGAAAATTTAGATAGCTGGGCAAAAATCCAATGGCTTCCAAAATGATATTGAAGAAATGGAACTCCGTTTAGTCCAGTTGATGGAATTTTGTAGTTTTTTATCATTTGAGCGTAGCTCATATGATAAAGAGTATCTCCCGAGGGGTACATTGAGGCTCCATCTGCTTTCAAAGTCGAAAGCGATTCTAGAAAAGTTGGGCTCAGGAGGTTCGCCCAAATGGTTGAGAAAACATAAACGCCAAGCAAGACTGATATAACAATAAAAAAAAAATTGATTGCACGCAGTTCTGCATTAAATCTTGTTTGCAACCTTGCAAAAACAAAAAATAATAAAAATCCAAAAAAAGCAATTAACCAGAAAATAATTTCCGCCATTGGAATTGCCCTACCGAGAATCAAGAATACAAGTAAAAAAAGAAGGGTAAAAAACATCTCGTTTGAATACCAGTTAAAAGGAGAAATTCTTAGAATCTTAATAATGCAACTAGGGGAATGCATTAAGAATAGCGAAATTCCCAAATAACCTAGACAATACAAGTTTTGATTTTCAAAGCCTAGTCTAAAAACAAGTGCGATAAATGAACCTACGATTGGCAGAATAGAAACAGAAAAATTTATATCTGACTTTACTTTTTCGTACTGAAACCGATCTACGTCCTCAATTGAGTTTAACATAAAAGTGGCGTTATTTACCGATTTTTGACTAAGACAGACATACAAACTACAGAAATAGAGATCAAATAGATACCAATAGGGTTATTTAAAAATGGATTCGTAAAAGATTGAATAAAAACAAAAACTACTGACAGGAAAAATGATGTTAAAAGCTGAGAGTCGCCTTTTCTGAATAGAGTATAGCAAACGTATAAGACCATTGCCCAACATAAAATGCCAAAGATACCCTGTTTATGAAATATCTCTAAGTATGTTATCTCCATGCGTTCTGGTCTCGATGGGATTCCTACACCAAAACCATTTCCCAAAAAAACAGAAAACCCCGTTGCGTGATTGCGTACCTCGGTGATTTGTTGAATCCTCTCATCGTCAGACCTATTTCGATCAATCTTTTTTGCGTTGTTCACAAAACCCCAACCAAGCCAAGCAGCAAGACCAAATATCATCACGGTCATTAAAAAGCGTATAGCCTTCCTTTTGATGAAAATCAAGTAAATTATGTAAACAGACGCTACCGACAATATAAAGCCTCTTGTAAACGTTAGTAGAATAGAGAGAAGCAAGATCATAACTATTATCTTCGAATTTGATTGCCCAATTAGAAAGATCACACCTACGCATAAGTAGATAAATCCTTTGTAAAAAAAGGCGAAATTTCCTCTAAAAAAAAATTCTTCTGTCGAGCTGACTGCGGAGTAAAATGAAATGAAGTTAATTCGACTTGTATTCAGTAAATAAAAAATCGACAGATATGAAAAAGCAAGAATTAAAGAAGCAAGCATGATTAGTTTTCGCACAAAGAGCACATCTTCAGTTGTGCGAATGGCAACAAAAAAAAATAATATGATGTATATTGAAATTAAGGGTTTAATATCATTCAATATCATAGCGGTTTTGGCCTGATTTATAAAGCCAATAATGGAAGACACCACAATCATGAAAGTTAGAACTGCCAGCAAAGTCAGTATTGATATGTCAACTTTCCTTCTAGAAAAGAGTATCAAAACTAGGGCTACGACAAGCGAAATAATGAATAAATACATTCGAAGGCTTAGGAAGCCGAAGTCAAAAATCCTTCCCCCGCCCCCTAGGAAGGACTCCATCAAAACAACGGTTAAAATTGTTCTGATCCATGTGGGTTTTGATACCTTAAGAGTCTGCATACTTTCCCAGCCTACGATTTAAATAGTCTACACACCCATCTAGAATAAACTTGAGTCTAACAAATTTTTTATCTTCAAGCAGCAAGGCTTTCAGAAGTTCCTTAAATAAAACGCTGAATATGACTAGTCTAATTTTCGGGAAGTCTTTTGAATAGGTAGCGCTAACTAGTAGGCCATTCCTAAAAATATAGTACAACCTAAAAGGGGAGTGGGATCTAAATTTAAAATGGTAGAAAAGAATTTTCTTTTCGATCAATTCCCCTAAATTGTGAACGATGCTAGTTTTATTGAATTCTAATACTCTAAAGCCCATCTTGTTAAGCCTAAGGCAAAATTCGCAATCAACATAATCTATAAATAAGTCGTCTCTGAATGGACCTATACACTGATACGCTCTTAGATTAACTAGGTTGGCCGATGTCATGGTGAACAACACTCGGTTTAATTGCAATGACTTAGAAGCTTTCTTTTGAAAGTGCTTCGCGCTTGCTATGCCAACCAATTCTGTTTGCTGTCTCATCCTATTTATCATTTCCTTTACATACTCAGGCGGTAAAGAAGTGTCTTGATCCATTGTTAATAGAAATTCATATTTGCCTTCAATGGCCATCCTTGCACCATGGTTTAGGGCATGAGCGACCCCCATGTTCTTATCTAGCCCTACATAAACTACATTTTGAATTGATCTAATTTTATTGACAACAATAATATTTACGTTTTCAGAGTTATCAATCACAAAAATATCTCCGACCTGGTGACTATAACTTAGAATAGATTCTACAGCTCCTTCACTGGGATTGAATAGAACTACAACAGATGCAACCTTAGTTTTAGCAAAATCGGGCTCAATATCAATCATGTTGATTCACCAAAAAGAGAGAATTTCAAATTACTCGTTTCTTTGCAACAACTAAAAATTGAAGAGCCAAGAATTCCTCGAAAACTCCAAGTGAAAATAAATTCAGAAATCTTGCTCTTTTTGCCTTATCTGAAAACTTAAAATTTGGATAAATCGACTGAACTGACAATTCTCTCGATGTGAATAATTCAACTATATTTTTTTTACAAAAAAATCTAAAATGTGTCTTGTCAAATATTCCGTCCTTTGTGTACGAAAAATCTCCCTTGAAAAACACTTTGAATAATGCCGACCGAAATCGAAAATTCGGAAGGCTCGCTATAATAAGTCCATTTGGTTTTAGATGCTTCACCAATTCTTCAACAATTGACCATGGGTCTAATAGATGCTCTAATACATCACCACATATGATTACATCGAAATACTCCTTTTGAAGCTGAGGAAAATCTTTTTCAATATCACAAATAAAAAAACTGTCAATTGCTGGGTCGGTTTGTTTTGTGTTCGGCATTGAAAATAATTCCACTCCAACTACCTCTGCAGCCAAACCCCTTCTCTTTATCTCGACCAAAGTATCCCCGCCCCCTGACCCTATCTCGAGAATCTTGCTATTTGCATTAATCGGCAAAAGTTTTATCAAATCACTCCTCGTGTTTGAAAAATAAATCTCCGCTTTTTCAGAATAAAGTTCCATACAAATGTTTATTTAAAGAATGAATATTTTGGACCAAGTCTCTCCATCGATAAAACCATGCCAGTAGTAACAAAAAATTCGGTTGCTAAAACAGAAATAGCGGTACCAATTGCCCCGTATTGGCTTGAGAGTATAATATTTATCAATATATTAAAAATTGCTCCTGACAATATGACCATCATATAGTTAGTTCTAAAATCATTAGCTAGTAGGTTTTGGTAAAACGGAATATTTAAGCAAACAATTACTGGGGAAACAATTAGGATTTTCGTTAACAAAGATGCGGAAGCTGACTCATAGCCGGCTATTAATACACATATATCTTTTGAGAATAAGAAAATTATCGAACTGGAAAGCACAATAAGTAATAGAAAAGGGAGGTAAAATTTTTTGTATAGTCCTATAAGAGATTCTTTGGAAATTTTAGCCAAGATACAAACTTGTGGGTAAACTGCTTGAGAAAAAACCACAAGCAATTGTCTTAAAACTTGCATAATCCTCTCTGCCAAAGCAAATAAACCAAGACCTGTTTCGCTGGAAAAAAAACCAAGAATTATCAGGTTAGAGTTTAAATACGCACTAACTGAAAGGGACGAAATGAAAACAGGGAATCCTTGGCGTAATCTTGTGAAGATTGTGCTTTGCAATGGAAACTCATAGTTCACCTTAAAAACTCTAAATATAATTATCATTCCAAAAATACCGGAAAATATATTGCCAAAGGAATAGATCAATGGAACTAAAACATAGTCCGACTGTTTTGTAACAAAAAGGAAAAGAAAAATCAGTGAAGAACCTTTTGAGGCTAGGTTTAAGTATGTTATAAATTTCATTTTCTCCGTTCCTTGAAAAAACCAAGGGACCAATAAAATCTGACCAATTACTGCTGTAAATGAATTAAGAAACAAAGTTGTGTCTTTCCTAAAAAAAGGGAAGGCGACAACTAAAAGTAGAAGTAAAAAAAAAGCTAAAATTGATAGAATTATTTGAACTGTAATCGTTTCAGAAAAAATAGTAGAAATTGTTTTAATTTGATTCTTTGATACACTTATTAACCTAGTGGCTGTCAATCCAAACCCATACTCCGAAAGGATAATAAAATAACTGACAACCGCTTGTGCAAAATAAATCTTACCAAATCTCTCAAAGCCAACGGTTCTTAGCAGAAAGGGCATTGCCACTAAAGGCATCAAATAATTGGTTAACTGAAGAATTCCTAGCGAAAAGAAGTTCGAAACAATTTTGTCATTTTTTATCTCGAAAAACTTTTTGAGCATAGCTGATTGAGCCTTCATCTGCGTACGTAAAAATTGAAATAAGTATATAGATTTTGACTGCCGTTTTTCCTTTGCAATTCCAAATACAACCTTCTTAGTTGGTATTGGTCGTACTAACTGAATTGGCTCGATTACATCATATGGATGTTGCTTTTCAGGATAACTTCTTTGAAAATCCCATCTTGCTCCAATTGTAAAATGACATCAAATCGAGTGCCTTTTAGATTTCTAATCGGTACCTCCAAGTTAAAACCACTATTGTCGTAGTCTCCTCTTAGACCATTGGATACATCTTGCCGAATCTCAAGATTAGGGCTAAATGAGATAATTGAATCCGGATAAATCTTGAGTATTACATTTTTCGCCAAACTTTTTGAACTATGTCCTTCAAAAAGAGCCCATCCCCTCATTTTCAAAGAGTCATTGACTGTTTCGAATAGGTCCAAATAATGACGAACCTTAGAATTCTCTAAAATGACAGGTCGGATTGGGCTTACGCTTGAGATTGATATCTTATCTTTTACCCGTTGAATTGTTGTACTTGTAAGTTCAAAAGATGCGGTTTCTTCAAAAAGAGAGTTTCTTTTAACAATCAAAATACCAACAGTATATATATCCTCTTCCAATTTATCTTTATTCAAAAACCAACTAAAGCCTGAATTCGATAAGTCACCATTGTTCTTTGAATTTGTCACATCAGGCCTGCTATGCGAATATGTATCAAAAACCAAGTTTTTCGAACCTGATTTTAACACAACCATAATTGTATTGTTCCTAGTGTCATGTCCTTCAATGTATGCCCAACCATTGTCTATCATAATAGTATTGCCCGTATTTCTAACATCAAAGGCATAGTCAATATTATTGGTTAATCGATAGTATTGATGTTTTACTGGCTTAGACTCTAATTTTGAGTAATTAAGAGTGGCTTGATATATTCCTAAACTATCGCTCTTTTTAAGTATCCTCTTAGCCCTAGATTCATCTGGGTACGCCATATAGAAGTAAACATTACCTTCGCTAAAGGTTGCCAATCCATGACTCATCTTTTTCTTAAATTCTACAATTGACTTCTGGTTTTTTGTGAGAGCTAATAAATAGTTTGAGAGCGATGCTGCCATTGCAAATATTAACAATATCTTAAATGTAAGCCTAGTTGAAAAAGATTTGTAATAATCGATAAAGCCTAAAAACAAAAAAACAAATATCAAACAAGAATAAATTTTGTACCGAATACTCAAAGCCTGATCAGTACCAAATCCAGCCCGTGTAATTGAGGTAAGGGCACAACTGACTAACAGGAAGACTAGGCTAGCGAGTATAAACAAATTCATTTTTTCAATACCTTTTCTTGTAAAAAGACAAGCTAGCAATGCCAGTGCTAACAAACCAAATAGAATGGAAATCATTTTGTCAAATGCAACAAGTGCCCATCCGTTTCCCAGCAATATTACAAAATGAGATAGCAACAAATCAGTATCATACAAGATCGTTTTGACCGGGCTAGGATGACCTAACTGAGAGTGGTAACCTATGAAGTAAGCTGAAATTATAACAATTGAATAAATGCCCCATAAAACAGTGTAAGTATTCTGCCTTCTTTTCAGTAAAAAAAAAATGAAAGACACAATTGGAATCAATAGTCCATTGCCACTGCAAAACACTCCGCAAGCAGAAGAAACGATTGCCACACAGAATCTCTTCGAATTAATCTCCTCAGAATGAAAAAGTAAGGAAAAGGTTAAGAATGAAAAAAAAATAACCCCCAAATTTTGGACACTTGCCATACCCCACATGAAATTTTCCCAAGACTGGAGGTTAAACATAAGAAAAAAAACAGGTAAGGCTAAAGTCCATTTCCAGCTAAAATCCAATCGCTTGAAGATTGGCGTTGCCTCAAAGACAATTAAAAAATATGTCAATAAGAATAGCAAATTGCCTACTAGTATTAAGTGAACAAAATTCACTTTGCCGGTAAGAAAATAATCTAAAATTACTACGATTCTATCGATGACGATTCTGTGTTCGTTGTGTTGGGAAAAAAGTAATAGTGCTTTAGATTTAAATGAGCCTTCCAAGTGAAAGTCACAAAAGAAACTCAATACGGCATCAAAATCATCCCAATAAGGTATATTACTCGAGTACTTAAGTATGGTGTAAAAGTGTACAGCAAGGAGAACTGCAACAAGTGTGTAAATGAGTTTTTTCATCAAATCTCAAAATCTTTGTTTGAAATTTTTGTGCATTTGTGACAAAGTTTCCTCTAAATCGTATTTCCATGTCCAATTCGGATAATGCAATTTGAATTTCGAAACATCACTTATCCACCATATGTGATCTCCAATACGGTTTGTTTCTTTGTAGCTAAAGTCGACTTTGTTCCCTGTAATCGTTTCGCAAATTCTAATCGCTTCGATCATTGAGCAGTTCGAAAATCGACCACCACCAGCATTGTAGACCTCCCCTTGCCTCGGGTTGTTATAAAAATGCCAGAACATGTTTACCAAATCCCAACTATGGATATTATCTCTCACTTGCTTCCCTTTATAGCCAAAGATGGAGTAATGAGTTTTAGTAATCGCACACTTCATTAAGTAAGCCAAAAATCCATGAAGCTGTGTACCCGAATGGTTAGGTCCCGTCAGGCAACCACCTCGAAAAATTCCAGTATTCATGCCAAAGTATTTCCCGTATTCTTGAACCAAGACATCGGCAGCTAAC
This sequence comes from Flavobacteriaceae bacterium, assembly GCA_947458575.1. Lineage (GTDB taxonomy): Bacteria > Bacteroidota > Bacteroidia > Flavobacteriales > Flavobacteriaceae > Flavobacterium. Next base: position 14,671 of record CANHBE010000010.1, read on the forward strand.
TTTGAAGCTCCAAATAGTGAATGTTTTGTTTGATCTATACTCATACTTTCATCTATTCCCTGTGGATGGTACTGATGAGCTGTGTCTATCTCCCAACGATCTTCAAGCTCAACTAGCGGCAAGAAATTCGGTGTATCTCCATAAACCTTATTTGTGCTTGTAAAAATAAAAACGGCTTGTGGGCAATTTAGTCGGCACATCTCAAGCATATTTAAAGTGCCATTTGCGTTGACAGAAAAATCAGTAAACGGTTCTTTAGCAGCCCAGTCGTGACTTGGCTGAGCAGCAGCATGTAGAATAAGTTTTATATCGCTTCCGTACTTTAAAAATATTGACGCTAAACTTTCGCTACTCCGGATGTCAACAGAGTAACTCTTAAAATTTGGAAAAGTATCTTCTAATCTCTTTTTGTTCCATTCAACGGACGCCTCGCTTCCAAAAAAGTACTCCCTTAGGTTATTGTCAATTCCTACTATCAAATCAAATTTGTCTGAAAAGAAAGAAACTGCCTCACTTCCAATAAGCCCCGATGAGCCTGAAATCAATGCAACATTCATAGTGTATTATATTTAAGGATTGATAGTTTAAAGTTAAGTTTATTCTTTTAATTCCATCGATTTTGAAATCAAATGCTTTCTTGTGATGAAATTCTAGATAGTAGTAAGGTCAATTGCCAATACTTTGAAAATTTTTATTATAAATTAAAAAAACTGGCAAATCAGAACAAAAATTGATTAACAAACTTAATGTACAAATATCATAAACTTGATAAATTCAGAATCCCCGCTATTGTTGTCTGAAGTAAAAACCCATACTCTGCTTAGGGCATAATTGAGAAGATTAGTATATAAAACGTAATAGGGCCTGTGGTCAAGTAGTCCCAACGAATCCGTTCCACCAATCCAATCAGGATAAACACTTCTATAAGTACAAAAATGACACAAACGAAAGAAAAGCGAATAAACTGAACGATTGATCCCCCTGAGGAAATCCGATCTAGCACATAGTTTAATTGGCGCATGATCAGGAAAGTATAGGTTTTAAACTCTGTTCGTTATCCCTAATCCAAATAAAAATTTCTTGTAGTATCTGCTCTACACCAATTTGGGGTGTCCAACCAGATGCATTTATGATTTTTGAATTATCGGTTATATAAATTCTAATATCCGCCTGCCTGCTTTCGATCACTTTATCAATGTGTATGTGGTTTCCTGTTATCTTCTCGCAAAGCAATGTGAGTTCCAGCAGAGATAGGCTCACTTCATTGCCTCCGCCAACATTGAATGTCTCGCCAGAGTATTTGCCCATCTCGTGCGCTTGAATATCGATAAGTCGAAATAAGTCATCCACATGTAACATATCTCTAACTTGCTTACCCAGCCCTCCGTATCCAATATAGCCTAATGATTTTTTCCAAAAATGTCTCGCCATCCACAACACGACGACCCCCTGGTCAATTTTCCCCATTTGCCACGGGCCGGTCAAGACCCCACACCTGTTTATCACCGTCTTTAACTTATAAAAATGTTTATATTCATTTATGATAAGTTCAGAAGACAGTTTGGAGGCTCCATACAAAGAACGATAGCCGTCCAAGGGAAAGGATTCAGAAATCCCATTTGAGGAAACCCCACTAACGGCTTGTGAGGGAGAAACAACGAACCGGTTTGGCTGTTCCTCAAATTTGATTTGTTCAATTTTCTCAATCGGATAAACTCTACTCGTGGACAGAAAAATAAAATCCGATTTATTCTTAACGGCAAAATTCAAACAGTTGATAGTTCCCGTTAAATTTGTATTCAGTAAGTAATCTGGAGTACCTTGAATGCCGGCTAAAACAGAAGGTTCTGCTGAGGCCTCAATCAATAGATCTATTTTTTCAGGCACAGAGTCAAAATCTTCCTTATTCCGAATATCTCCGTGAAAAAATTTGACTTCAGCTTCATTTAATCTAAGAATGTTTAATTCAGATCCCCTTCTCTTAAGGTTATCAAGGCAAATTATCTGATAACCGGGGTACTTCTTCTTTAATGAGATTGCCAAGGAAGATCCAACAAAGCCCGCACCACCCGTAATTAGTATTGTTTTTGATGTCATCGACTGTCCCTGTATTTACATTTTCTCTTTTCTGGCGTTTTCTAATTGCTTTTCTTTATGAAAATCTCCTCTCGAGAAAAATTTTTCAATAAGACAATACAAAAGGATAAAGAAATATCGGCTTCCCATTTCTCGTATTTTTAATTTTGATTCTCCAGATTTCCGGTTTGTCCAGCTATTTGGTATGACTGCATATTTATATCCGCGCACGATTGCTTTGAGAGGTAGTTCGATAGTGAGATTAAAGTGTGGTGCAAGAAGTGGTTGAATTCCTTTCATGGTTTCTCTTTTATAAAGTTTAAATGCGTTTGTCGTATCATTATATCGCATTCCCATAGAAATACTTATTATTGAATTAGCTATTCTATTGATTACTTTTTTTACCCTTGGATAATCAACCGTTGATCCACCTTTCATAAACCGACTACCAAAAACACAATCATAATCACCTTCGATCATTTTATCATAGTACTTTATTAAGTCTAGCGGATCATCCGAGAGATCTGCCATCATAATTGCTACGCAATCGCCTGAAAATCTTTCTAGTCCGTACCGAACGGCATATCCAAATCCATTAGGACCCCGATTGGTATGGATAACTAACGATGGCACAGTTTTTAGCAATTCCGCTAAAACATCAAGCGTTTTATCCTTCGAGTTGTCATTGGTAACAAGAATTTCATGATCAATGTTTCTGCTCTGAAGACAATGATGAAGGCTTTCAATCGTCTCCTTTATTGATTCTTCTTCATTGTAAGCTGGTATAACAACACTCAATTTCATGGCTAAATGGGGATACATACAAATCTTGCAACATACTTCCTAATCTAATAAACGCTTAGGAGGGTAAACTCCTTATATACTTCAGTTAATCCATCTACGAGTTTAGTTTGGAATTGCCACCCCAAACTCTTCATTTGGCTAGCATCCATCAGTTTTCTTAGTGTTCCGTCAGGCTTTGATGCATCAAAAATGATTTCACCTTTAAAATCAACTATCCTTTTAATCAATTGCGCTAATCCATGGATAGAGATTTCTTCTCCAGATCCAATATTTACAAATTTCCAGTCTGAATATTTATCCATCAAAAATAAGCACGCATCCGACAAGTCATCTACATGCATAAATTCCCTTAAAGGGCTCCCCGAACCCCAAATTTCAACCATTGATAAATTTTTGACTTTAGCCTCGTGAAACTTCTTAATTAAAGCTGGTATGACGTGTGAATTATCCAAATCATAGTTGTCATTAGGTCCATACAAATTAGTGGGCATTGCACTGATAAAATCGCAACCGTACTGCCTTCTGTAATTCTCGCAGAGCTTAATTCCTGCAATTTTCGCTATCGCATAAGGTTCGTTTGTCTCTTCCAAATATCCTGAAAGAAGGTATTCCTCCTTAAGAGGTTGAGGTGCTAGCTTGGGATAGATACAAGATGAACCTAAGAACAAAAGCTTTTTTACTTTGTGCACATAACTTTGATGAATGACGTTGCTTTCGATCATCAAATTCTCGTACAAAAAATCGGCCCGGTAGGTGTTGTTGGCCATAATGCCACCCACCTTGGCTGCAGCAAGAAACACGTATTCAGGTTTTTCGGCAGCAAAAAAATTCTCAACCTGACTTTGATTCCTTAAATCAAGTTCCGATGAAGCTCGAAGAACCAAATTTGTATACCCCTCTGCTTGAAGTTTTCTCATGATAGCAGAACCCACCATACCTCGATGGCCTGCTACATATATCTTGGCATTTTTCTCCATTACTCGTGGTATTGAAAAATTTTATGACCACCTTCTTTCAAGTAGTCATCACGCTTAAACAACTGCAAGTCACTTGTCACCATGTCATCGATCAAACTGTCTAAATCATACTTCAGCTCCCATTTCAATTCTTTTTTTGCCTTTGACGGATCGCCAATTAGCAATTCCACCTCAGTCGGGCGAAAATATTTGGGATCGATTTTCACTACCACGTCACCCACTTTCACTTTTGCTTCTGTATTGATCACTTTAGATACAACACCCTCCTCGTTAATGCCGGTACCGTTGAACTCAATGGTAATGCCTAATTTTTGGAAAACCTTGAAAATGAATTCCCGAACCGTAGTGGTAACTCCCGTGGCAATGACAAAGTCATCCGCTTTGTGGTGCTGAAGCATCAACCACATGGCATTCACATAGTCCTTGGCATGGCCCCAGTCACGCTTCGCGTCAATGTTTCCCATATACACACTCTTTTGTAAACCGAGAAAAATCCGGCAGGCGGCTCGGGTAATTTTTCGTGTTACAAACGTTTCTCCACGCTGTGGTGATTCATGATTAAATAGAATTCCGTTACAAGCAAACAAATTATACGCTTCTCGGTAGTTCACCGTAATCCAATAACTATACAGCTTTGCAACCGCATAGGGAGAACGAGGATAAAACGGAGTTGTTTCGCTTTGAGGAACAGCTTGCACCAACCCATATAGTTCAGAAGTAGAAGCCTGATAAAATCGGGTTTTGTTGAGCCCCAGTATTCGCATTGCCTCCAGTATTCGCAATGCACCGATACCATCCGCATTGGCAGTATACTCCGGCATATCAAAACTCACTTTTACATGCGACATGGCTCCCAAATTGTAAATCTCATCAGGTTGCACTTCTTGGATGATTCGCAAAATGTTGACTGAATCAGTCAAATCTCCATGATGCAATTTCAGATGGACATTCTCATCGTGCGGATCTTGATAGAGGTGATCGATGCGATCGGTATTAAACAATGAACTCCGTCTTTTAATACCATGAACTTCATATCCCTTTGACAATAAAAGTTCAGCCAAGTAGGCACCATCTTGCCCCGTAATACCCGTTATCAGTGCTTTTTTCAAGTGGACAGATTTTGTTTTTACAAAATATTAAAATTAGTATTTCAATAAATACCAATTGATTGTCTTTTCAATTCCCGTATCAAAGACTTCTTCGGCCCTCCACCCCAATTCTGTTTCAATTTTCGAGGCGTCAATGGCATAACGCTTGTCGTGGCCAGCACGGTCTTTTACGAAGTTGATTAACTCTTTGTAAGAGCTTCCATTTTTTCGCGGTCTGCTTTTGTCAAGCAATGAACAAATTCGATCAACAATCTGATTGTTATTTCGCTCATTTCTTCCGCCAATGTTATAGGTTTCGCCAGCTCTTCCTTTTTCAAAAGCAAGAGCAATGCCCTTGCAATGATCGAGCACATACAACCAGTCGCGCACATTTTTTCCATCACCATAAATGGGAATGGGTTGTTCCGCCAAGGCTTTACGAATGATGGTAGGAATCAATTTCTCTTTGTGCTGCTTTGGGCCATAGTTGTTAGAGCAATTGGTGGTCACCACGTTCAATCCATAGGTGTGAAAATAACTGCGCACCATAAAATCGCTACTGGCTTTGGAGGCTGAGTACGGACTATTGGGTGCGTAAGCCGTGGATTCCGAAAACAACCCGACTTCACCCAGTGAACCATACACCTCATCGGTGGAAACGTGTAAAAAACGATTTTTTTCAAAGCCTGCTTTGAACTTGAATGGGGCTTCCATCCAGGCTTTCCTGGCGACATCCAACAATGTAAATGTGCCAAAAACATTGGTTCTTATAAAAGCCTCGGGCCCTTCAATCGAATTATCCACATGCGATTCAGCTGCAAAGTGAACGACTCCATTAAATTGATATTTGCTGAACAAATTTTCAACAAAGGCACGATCGCAAATATCGCCCTTTTCAAAAACGTATCGCGCATGACCTTCCACTTCTGTTAGGTTGCTCAAATCGCCTGCGTAGGTGAGTGCATCGAGATTCACAATCTTATACTCAGCGTGCTTTTCCAGGAAATGAACAATGAAATTCGACCCAATAAAACCCGCTCCACCCGTTACTAATAAAGTCTTCATTTGTTAATGCTAAAAATTAAAAATTGCGTTTTCTAAAATTGGATGATGCTGGTCGCGCTGCGAAAGGATAAGGTCTTTTTCGCTCATGCCCCAATTGATCTTCAGTGCAGGGTCATTGTACATAATACCTCCTTCGGCTTCAGGATGATAAAATTCATCACACTTATACAAAATTTCTGCTGCCTCGCTTAGAACTAAAAAACCATGGGCAAACCCTCTCGGCACCAAAAGTTGTTTTTTGTTTTCTCCTGATAACTGAATTGAAAATGACTGGCCGAAAGTTGGTTTCTCCTTTCTTAAATCTACTACTACATCCAAGATTTCACCCGAAAGTACGCGAACCAATTTAGTTTGCGGATAGGGTGCGTTCTGATAATGAAGCCCACGCAGCACCCCCCTCCTCGATTTGGATTGGTTGTCTTGAATAAAGTGCAAATCGATGCCAGAAGATTTCAGAACATCGTGTCGATACGACTCCATGAAGTATCCTCGTGGATCCTCTATAACGTTGGGTTCCAAAATCACCAATCCATCAAATCCCGTTTCAATTACTTTCATCTGTTATTAACTTATTTATATGGTCAGGTGGAATGGCTAAGATTATCTTTAAATCTAGAATATCCTGATGGCCGTTTCATTATGCAGACTTAAACACTTTTTCGTTGGCAACTTTAATCAGGTACTGACCGTATTGGTTTTTCGAAAGAGGCTTCGCCAATTCCAACAGCTTTTCTTTGGAGATGTACCCTTTGCGGAAGGAGATTTCTTCCAAACACGCAATCTTTAAACCCTGCCTTTCTTCAATGGATTCCACAAAAGTAGAAGCTCTGATTAACGACTCGTGTGTTCCGGTATCGAGCCAAGCCATCCCACGACCTAATAACTTAACTTGAAGTGTGCCTTCTTCTAAATAAAGTTTATTCAAGTCTGTAATTTCCAATTCTCCTCGTGGGGAAGGTTTTATTTTCTTTGCCTTTTCAACAACTGTATTGTCATAAAAATACAACCCTGTAACAGCATAATTGGATTTGGGTTCTTTAGGCTTTTCTTCAATGGACAGCACCTTACCCTGCTCATCAAAATCGACCACTCCATAGCGATACGGGTCGTTCACATAATATCCAAAGACGACCGAACCCTTTGTCAATTGATTGGCTTGCTCAAGTTGAGAGGAGAAGTTATATCCGTAAAAAATATTATCACCCAAAACCAGACAGGCCGAATCATTTCCCAAAAAAGACTCGCCAATCAAAAATGCTTGAGCCAGACCATCGGGAGAAGGTTGTTCTTTATATTCCAGTTTTAAACCTAAGTCAGAACCATCGCCCAATAAATTTTTGAACAGGGGCAGATCCTGAGGGGTAGAAATAATCAAGATTTCACGAATGTTGGCCAACATCAAAACCGACAAGGGGTAATAGATCATTGGCTTGTCATAAATGGGAAGCATTTGCTTCGAAACAGACTTGGTGAGTGGGTAAAGCCTTGTGCCAGAGCCGCCTGCCAAAATAATTCCCTTCATCGGTTTAAATTTAAAACGCGAATTTACGAAAAGTTATTCGCCCTTTGCTTGCCTTAATTGAAAAGCCAGTTCGATGGATGGCTTGGCCTCTACCAGTCCAAACCCTCTCCCGGCCAATATTTCTTTATAACTGTTGGTATGTAGTTCGGTAAAACCATCGCTAAATTCGATTTCCATCCCATCCATTTTTAAGGATCGGAAGGTGCGCTTGCCTTTCGCCTTCACTTCAGTTGGTAGGTGATCTTCATTAATGCTCAATGACCAGTTGATACGTGCCCTTTCCAATTCTAAGTAACCCGCTGCGTGATCGGCTTCATAGGCCGAAACGGAACTGTTTTTTACGTTTCCAAAAACCCATAGCAGCATATCAAAAAAATGGATGCCAATGTTGGTGGCTATGCCGCCCGATTTGATTTCTTCCCCTTTCCAACTATGGAAATACCATTTCCCACGTGACGTGATATAGGTCAAATCAACATCAAAAACCTGACCGCCTTTTGTTTCGTCCACTTTCTTTTTCAATGCCTGAATATTGGGATGTAAGCGCAGCTGAAGGATGGTATATACTTTCTTGCCCGTTTCTTTTTCAATTTCTGCCAATGCATCCACGTTCCAGGGATTCAATACCAAGGGTTTCTCACAAATGGCATCTGCCTGATTACGTAAAGCAAATCGGATATGGGAATCGTGCAAATAATTAGGCGAACAGATGCTGACGAAGTCGATTTTCTGTCCTTGTCTTTTTAGCTTATCGATGTGACGATCAAACCGCTCGAACTCAGTGAAAAAATCTGCTTTCGGAAAATACGAATCCATGATGCCAACACTATCAAAACGATCCAAGGCTGCCAAGAGATTATTGCCCGTGTCTTTGATGGCCTGCAAATGTCGCGGTGCGATGTAGCCGGCTGCACCTATTAATGCAAAATTGACCATGATTTCTATGATTTAATGATTGGCATGATTCACCGAATATCTATTA
>CANHBE010000011.1 GCA_947458575.1 Flavobacteriaceae bacterium
GAAGAATCTTTTTTTGAAATCCACAAAGATTTCGCGGAGAATATCATTGTGGGTTTTGCCAGAATAGCCGGTCGTAGCATCGGAATTGTCGCAAATAATCCCATGTTCTTGGCGGGCTGTTTAGATGTAAAAAGTTCAATTAAAGCAGCACGATTTACACGTTTCTGCGATTGCTTTAATATTCCGTTATTAGTGCTAGTTGATGTTCCTGGTTTCTTGCCCGGAACCGACCAAGAGTGGAACGGAATTATTGTTCATGGTGCGAAATTGCTGTACGCTTTAAGCGAAGCGACAGTACCTAGAGTAACGGTGATTACAAGAAAAGCATATGGTGGAGCCTACGATGTGATGAATTCTAAGCACATTGGAGCCGACATGAATTTTGCCTGGCCATCCGCAGAAATTGCGGTCATGGGAGCAAAGGGAGCGAGTGAAATTATCTTCAAGAAAGAAATTAGTGAAGCGGCCAATCCGGGGGCGAAGCTATTGGAAAAAGAGGAAGAGTATGCTAATTTATTTGCCAATCCATACACAGCAGCGCAACGCGGATTTGTTGATGAAGTAATTTTGCCTCAAGACACCCGAAAAAAGCTGATTAAAGCATTTAGTATGTTGGAAAATAAAGTCAGTATTCGACCTGATAGAAAGCACGGGAATATTCCCTTGTAGGCAAACTTTAAGAATTATTGTATTTGCTTGTGATTCATAAGGGCTGGTGTTTTTTGAATTTCATGTACCATTAAGAAACGAGTCCCAAACTCTGAGATTCAACTGTAAATTTGAAACCAATACCATGCAGGTTTTCAATAGCAATGTCTATTTCATCCTTAAGAATTTTCCGTAATGTTGAAATAAAAACGTCCAGGCTTAGTCGCATAAAATAATCATCATCTCCCTAAAGTGATTTCAGTCTTATTTCTCTTTTCAGCACTTGAATTGGATGTTCGATAAAAAACCGAAGCAAGTGCGATTCCCTTTGTGTCAGGTTGATTTCTTTTATTTTGATAAATCATGGCATAATTGGTAATGTCGAAGGTGAATTTTCCTAAAGGGAAAGTTTTCTTATCTAATGTCTTTCTTTTCTGGCAACGCTTTAGAAATATTTCAATTTTCAAAATCAATTCTTCAATGCTAAACGGTTTGACCAAATAATCGTTAGAAGTTCTTAACGAAAGTTGGAGTTTTTTTTTTGCTGCGAAATCTAAGTGGAAGATTAATATTTATATTTATCGAAAATTTGATTATTCACATTGCTCATAATGGTATGAAAAAACTTGTGGCTACCAATACATATTTTAAACTACTTCTATTAATTGTTGGGACAAGTTTGTTTTTCTTAATCTTATATATCTCACTTTATCTTTACACCATACAGCAAGAGAAAGAGGTGTATCAATCTACATACGAGCAATATAGTAGTGAAGTAGCCTCGGTCTTTGCTTTAAATTCTAAAACACATATTTCTACAATAAAAGATGTCACATATTGGACCGACCTCGTGCGCTTTACAGTCACTAAAGACAACAATTGGTTTCAAAATTATATTGTAAAAGAATTCGAAACGTACGAAGTAAATTATATTGGTGTCTATGGTCTAGATCGGCAGCTAATTAATAAAGTATCGAAGAGCAACTTGAAGAGTAAGGACTTTATACCCAAAACTGCTTTTGATTCGCTCTATAAAAATAAGTTAGCAAGGTTTTATATCAACATACCTGAGGGTGTTGTTGAAGTTTTCGGAGCAACCATTCATAATTCCGATGATCCGAAAAAGGTAAAAACTTTACCTGCGGGATATTTTTTTATGGCGCGACTGATAGACGAAGAGTTTATTACGAGTTTAAATCGAATTAGCAATTCATCAATCAAATTGGTTCCCGCGCTTAATCGAATTGATACTGATATGGAATCTGTTGTAATAAACCAAGCTCTAATGGATTGGAAAGGTCAAACCATTGCAACATTAATTTTCGAAAGACCTTTTAATCTCGACTTTAGAAGTGCTAAGAGAGTACTGTATATCATCATATTTGCATTCCTGATTAATATTGCCGTTTATCTTTACTTCTCCCGTCGATGGGTTTATGCTCCTTTAAAGATGATTACAAGAATCTTGGAAACTGGCGAAAAGGATTCAATAGAGCAGCTCAAGCATGAGCCAGGCGAATTTGGATATATCGGCAATCTTTTCGATGAAAACATAAATCAAAGAAAACAACTTGAGATTTCCAAGAAGAAAGCGGAAGAGAGCGATCTTTTGAAGTCATCTTTTTTGGCTAATCTGTCCCATGAAATCAGGACACCCATGAATGCTATTGTTGGTTTCAGCGATCTATTGCAAGATAAGAATCTATCGGAAAAAGATAAAGAGGAGTATATTCGGATTATAAGAAATAGTGGGAATAACCTTGTGTCTATTATCGAAGACCTTATCGAAATGTCTAGAATTGATGCACAACAAATCACGCCCAAGTTATCAGGATTTGACCTTAATGCTTGTTGTGAAGAAATATATGAGGCGATAAAGATTACAATTCCAAAAAATCGAAAGATTGAGTTTAGTTTCGTTCGCAATCAAACTTCATCGCTTACAAATATTATTTCAGACAAGACGAAATTGAGGCAGATCATTACGAATCTGATTACTAATGCACTCAAATATACAGAGAAAGGCACTGTTGCGTTTGGTTATGAGGTTTTTGAAAAACAAAAACGAATTATCTTCAAGGTCAAGGATTCAGGAGTCGGAATAGACGAGAAAAACATTAAAGTCATTTTTGACAGATTTCGTCGCGTAGAGGATGATTTCTCTGTTGAAGTAAGCGGACTTGGTTTGGGATTAGCTATTTGTAAGGCCTATGTCGAAATGTTGGGAGGAACAATCAGCGTCAAGTCGACAGTGGGCGTAGGCTCTGAGTTTGAGTTCAATATTCCGTTAATATACGATACTGAAACTGTAAAGGAGGATGAATCGATAGTGGAAACTGCGGTAGATTTGAGCGCTAATCACGAGAAAGTGATTCTTGTCGCAGAAGACGATAATATCAATTTTCTCCTACTTAAAAAAATTCTTCAGTTGCGAAATTATTCTGTCCTGAGGGCTGTTAACGGGCAAGAAGCAGTGACAATATGCTCGACCAATCCAGCCATCAATTTGGTTTTTATGGATATCAAAATGCCGGTAATGGATGGTTACGCTGCATTCGAAAAGATAAAGATGTTTCTTCCTAATCTGCCAATTATCGCGCAAACGGCACATTCTTCCATTGAAGATAAAGAGCGAGTGATGCAAAGTGGATTCACAGACTATATAACCAAGCCACTAGACAAGGACAAGATTTTTCAAGTGATTGATGCTGCTTTCAAGAGTTGAGAAACTCAATAGGATGTTGAAAACATTTGAATTTCTTTTGCAGTTGTAAATCGTCAGCAAAAAGTGTACTGATTTAGATCACAACTAAAAGAGTGGTTTCAGTATTGACTTAACATTCTATAATTCAAACAATAAAGACAAAGAAATAGTATTATTCTGAGTAGTAACTCGAGGCGCATCAGTAAATCCTTGCGTAAAAAAGGGTTGTTGCGACTTTCTCTGCGAATAGGCATAAGCCATATCCAAGCGCGTATTTCCAAAATTATAGCCAAAACCGGTTGAGAATCCGGTCAAATCACCGACTACTTTCTTATTTTGATACGGACTTTGCTCGTATCGATAACCACCTCTTAAACTCAATTGCTTGATGCGATATTCAGCACCAATTCGCACTTCACTAGCAGAATTTAACTGATTATTAATTTGCTGATTTAACGGTCGAAAGAAGGAATCCTTTGGGCTGAATCTAGCATTGCTATAGTCTTTTAAACTGTAATCTACACTGATTAATCCCTTTTTTCCGAATACGTAGGCAAGACTTCCTGTCCATCTTCCTGGTGTTTGTAGTCTGTAAGCAGGATAAATGAGTAGAATATTTGAATCTACAACAACTTCAGTCAAATTTGGGTCTGCAGGGATTCCATAATTATAACCGGCAGTTTGCAGGAGTTGTTGCTTTTCATCTGTTAAACGATACCAAGTTGGAGACTCATATGATAGTCCCGTGCGGAAAGACTCAGTTATTTTGGCAATTGCTCCAAATTGGAATGAAAATCCATTTCCGTAAGTGTTTAGGTAATTTTCAAAAACTAATCTCCTTAAACCACTATTTGGACTATTATCATTTTCTTCGTAGAATGAAGTTGTTCTTGTGTAATCGGTAAAGTGGGAATTCAAGTTTAGTCCAAAAAAGAACTTGTCTTTGTATTGAGTTGCAACATTAAAAGATAACTTCCCGTTGAAACCTCTCGATTCAAGGTAATGCTCTTGATAGAAATCACCGTTTGAAACGTTCGCAACGTAGGTGTCGTCAGCCGGGTTATTCGGGTCTACGTTTATAATATAACCTTGATAACCGAGATAAGCTTGTTGGTTTCTGATGTCGAGATCCTCGTAGAATGAGTTCTCTAATAAAGAAACCGGTATAGTAGAATTGAATAGCCCGGGATTTGCATAACTCAAAAAGTAATTTGCAATTGAATTTCTGGGATTTAAACCGAAGGTATCCATTGAATTGTCTAGGTTAGAAGTATTTTCATAATTGACAGCCAAAACAAATTTTTTCCAATCATTCTTTTCGTTTTGATTGTTGAATACCAATATTCCACCGGCTTGATTGATATCGAAGGTAGTTTGATTGGTCGTAAGATTGTTGCCAAAATAACTGGCTTTATTTCTTACATTAAAACTACTTAGCGTTAAGGCAACCTGATTGTTGAGAAAAATAGCGCTACCCGCAGGATTCACATTGATAGCGGAAAAATCCCCACCCAAAGCACCGAAGGCACCACTCATACTGCGAAATCTCGCCGTTCCGCTTAAATTGTCATTTGCATATATCAGGGCATCAGATACGGTTTGAGCAAAAAAGTTGCTTACTGAAAGAAAAGTCAAAAGAAGAGTCAGTAAATTTTTCATGAGTTAGTCTATTGATATAAATCTGATATATTTTTTTGTGAGATAGAGTAGAAGCGTTTCATTAATTTATCTCCTTCCACCTCCAAAAGATCTACCTCCACCGTAGCTACCCCCCGAAGATCTCCCCCCGCCATAGTTGCCTCCTGAAGATCTGCTTCCAGAATTGTAGCCGCTGTTGTTGTATGAATTATTTCTTGGAGTACTATTATTTCTTGAACTACTATTTTGAAATCTTTGTGTTGAGTTAGAATTAGACCTTGGGGTTGTGTTTGGTTGGTTGACATTAGAATTGTTTCTAACAGGATTTCTACCGCTGTTAAAGTTGTTATTTGTTCTCGAACTTCTTATTACATTTTCCCCCCGTCGACCATCAAAACTGTTTCGTGAATCTCTAAAATCAGTGTTTGATGACCTTCTGCCACTAAAATTTCTTGTACCTACGTTGGTATAACCTCGATTGGCACCCGAAAAACTTCGAATTCCATGGTGATATGGTTGATAGTGTCCACCCCACCAAGGGTTACCATACCAAGAATTCCATCCCCATCCAAAACCCCAATTTGGACCAAACCAAGGATCCCATCCCCAACCGATATTCCAGTTCCAATAATTGCCCCAACCCCAATTATTCCAACCCCAATTATTCCAACCCCAGTTATTGTCATATATATTTACCACAGTGGTACCAGCATCACCACCCCATATGCTATTATTGTTTCGGGATTCTTGGTCATTGTATCGGTCTGAACTATATCGCTCAACGTCGGTAAAAGTTGAGTCCTTTTTAGACGCAGGGTCCTGAAGCGACTCAAAGTAATTTTTGTATTGATTGCTATTGTTTGCATTATCAGGAGCAGTGACAACATCGTTTTGCTGTGAGGCATCACCATATATACCATCCCTATCAAAATAAGAAACGTTTTGATAGCCCCCACAGGAAACTGTCAAAACGATCATTGAGAGAAAAATCATCAGTCGGTAAAATATATTTAGGCGGATGGAAATAGTTTTCATAACCTTCGTTTTTTATTGTTGAACTACACAAATTTAGTTAGTTTTGCCAAACTATTTAGTTAAAAAAAGTTAAACAATATTTGTGCCAAGAAATTCATTATGAGTAAGAACCTAACTACAAGATCTGAGGATTATTCGAAATGGTATAACGACCTGGTTGTTAAAGCAGATCTCGCTGAAAACTCTGGAGTGCGTGGTTGTATGGTCATTAAACCATACGGGTATGCCATTTGGGAAAAAATGCAAGCAGAACTTGACAGAATGTTTAAAGAGACAGGTCATAGTAATGCCTATTTTCCGCTGTTTGTGCCTAAAAGCATGTTTGAAGCAGAGGAAAAAAATGCAGAAGGTTTTGCCAAAGAATGTGCAATTGTTACCCATTACAGACTCAAAAATGATCCCGAGAAAGTCGGCAAACTGATTGTTGATCCAAATGCAAAACTTGAAGAAGAGCTTATTGTTCGTCCAACTAGTGAAGCTATTATTTGGTCAACGTACAAGAATTGGATTCAATCATATCGCGATTTACCACTGCTCATTAATCAGTGGGCAAATGTGGTGCGTTGGGAGATGAGAACAAGATTGTTTTTAAGGACTGCCGAGTTTTTGTGGCAAGAGGGACATACAGCGCACGCAACTAAAAATGAAGCAATTGAGGAGTCTGAGAAAATGATGAATGTTTACGCAGATTTTGTAGAAAATTTCATGGCAATCCCTGTTATCAAAGGATTGAAAACTGAAACAGAACGATTTGCTGGTGCGGAAGAGACTTATTGTATTGAGGCACTCATGCAAGACGGTAAAGCACTTCAGGCTGGAACTTCACATTTCTTAGGACAGAATTTTGCCAAAGCTTTTGATGTAAAATTCGCGAACGCAGAGGGGAAGCAAGACTTTGTTTGGGGTACCTCATGGGGTGTTTCAACGCGATTGATGGGAGCATTAGTAATGACCCATTCCGATGATCAAGGGCTTGTTTTGCCTCCAAATTTGGCACCTATCCAAGTAGTAATTGTGCCTATATACAAGTCAGACGAACAATTAGCAGAGATATCTGATGTTGTGTCAACGCTAATCGGTCAACTTCGTGTTGTGAACATATCAGTGAAGTACGATGACAGAACGACACACAAACCCGGCTTTAAGTTCAATGAATACGAATTGAAAGGCGTTCCGGTGAGAATAGCTGTTGGACCCAAGGATATAGAAAACGGCACTTTTGAAGTAGCTAGAAGGGATACTTTAACGAAGAATATTGTTGATCGTGATTCGGTAGTGCCATACATCAAGAACTTACTCCAGCAAATACAGCAAGATATGTTCTCGAAAGCATTACGGTACCGTGAAGAGCATATCACCAAAGTCGAAACGTTTGAAGAATTCAAAGATGTGTTGGAGCAAAAAGGTGGTTTTATCTCAGCACATTGGGATGGCTCTGCAGAAACCGAAGAGAAAATTAAAGAATTAACCAAAGCAACTATCAGATGTATTCCTCTCAACAGAGAAATTGAAGAAGGAAAATGTATGTTTTCCGGCAAAAAATCTGCTGGTAGAGTACTGTTTGCCAAGGCTTATTAAAAAAAAATAAAAAAAAATTGTTCAACTATTGTGCGAATAGAAAATAGTTGTATTTTTGCATCCGCATTCTAGCAGTATGGCCCGTTCGTCTATCGGTTAGGACGCCAGGTTTTCATCCTGGTAAGAGGGGTTCGATTCCCCTACGGGCTACAATAAAAAAATATATAAGTAAAAATGGCAAATCATAAGTCAGCTCTTAAGAGAATTAGAAGTAACGAAAAGAAAAGAGTTTTAAATCGTTATCAGCACAAAACAACCAGAAACGCAATTAAAGCTTTGCGAATGGAAACTGACAAGGCGGGAGCTTCTGCAAAATTGTCTGCCGTTATTTCGATGATTGATAAGTTAGCCAAGAAGAATGTTATCCACGATAACAAAGCTTCTAATCTTAAATCAAAGTTGACAAAACATGTTGCGAAATTGTAAAGACAATTTTCAATGGTAAATCATAAGAAAGCTCTCCAAATACGGAGAGTTTTTTATTTTATAACGCTCTTCAAGTCATCCAACATTTCTTTGGAAATTGGCTTTGACAAGAAGTCAAGCACCATTGGATAAGTTTTCGCCTTATCTATATCTTCCGGATCGATAGTGGAAGATAACACAATGACTTCGCATTCGGGAAAAGCAACTCGGTATTCTTCTTTCGAAAAGTGATCCAAAAATTCCCAGCCACCCATTACAGGCATGTTTAGGTCCAAGAAAATAAGTTTTGGATAATCGGGAATTGCAGTCCCCAGATTGTTTAGCCTTAAATCATCAAAAAATTGCAACGCTTCATCACCATTCTGAGCTGTAATTATTTGCTTTGCGAATTCCGAACGGTTAATGACCATTTTACAAAGCATCAATGTAATGGGGTCATCATCTACACACAAAATTAAATCTAACATTATGACAAGTTCTTAAATGTTATTGTAAAGGTCGTGCCTTTGTCTACTTCACTTTCAACGGTTATAGCACCACCCATGCTTTCTACTTGAGATTTTACTAAATACAATCCAAGTCCTTTACTATCTGAATAGTTATGGAATCTCTGGTAAAGACCAAAAATCTTATCTCTGTTTCGTTCCATATCGATTCCAATTCCATTATCCTTAAATGTCAGCACAATCTTATCGTTGACTTCCTTCGATGACACTAAGATTCTCAAGGTGCGTTTTGGAGAGCGATACTTAATGGCGTTAGTAAAAAGATTTAGTAAGATACTTTCCAAATACGCTTTGTTTACGTTGAGTATCGATACTTTTTCCAATTCAATCTTCAATATTGGCTTATGCAAACTAATAAGGTAGCTCAACTGGTTGAATACGTTTTCGAATACATCCTTAATTAAGACTTCTTCCTTGTCAATTGAAGGATTGTCTTTGATAATAATCACTTTCACTAAATCATTGATCGTTTCATTCAATAAGTTAGTCGAAGTGGAAAATCCATTAATTATCTCTCTCAATTCCGGATTTTCAACAGGATACTCCTGCATGAGGTTGAGCAATCCGGTTAGGTTTGACAATGGAGCTCTCAAATTATGCGACGTGATGTAAGAGAACTGTTTCAAATCCTTATTGTTTTGAGTTAATTCGCGAATGAGTTGCTCTTTTTCCTTTTCCTGCTTCTTTTCTTCCGTAATGTCTCTTTGAATTGAAATCCAATGCGAATGATCACCCTCTTGATTGGTAATGGGAATCATCGAAAAATTAACCCAATACTCCGCTCCATTTTTCCTGTGATTAAGAGTTTCGAATTTAAACTCTTCGCGACTTCTTAGTGCTTTCGACAATTTGCCCATGTCGTTTTTCACTGATTTTCTACCCATAAAAACAGTCGGAGTTTTGCCGATGACTTCCTGCGATTTGTATCCGGTCATTTCTGTAAAGGCTGGATTCACAAAAACAATTTTCGGAATAGTTCTATTCGACTTCTCAGATTCCGTAATGATAACTGCATCTTTGGTCTTGGTTACCACAGTTTCCAGTAATTTCAACCGCTGCTCTTCTTCTTTCTGTCGGGTAATATCCTGTATCGCTCCAATCATTCTGATAACATTGCCTTCATCGTCTTTTACCAAAAAACCTCGATCGAATACATATTTATAATTACCATCTGCGCACCTGAATCGATACTCATCCTGCCATTTCTCCGTTTTCTGCTCAATAAAGGAATACAACTTAATAGACATCTTGATACTGTCTTCTGGGTGAATACGGTCAAACCACCATTTAGAAGTTCGTCCAACTTCCTCCTTTTTATAGCCAAAAACACCCTGAATCCCTTTGTTCCATGTAAAATCATCTTCCCGGATTTTCCAGTCCCAAATAGTGTCGCTAGTTGCTTTGGCAACAATGTCATATCGTTCGTTTGATGCCTTGATTTCTTCGTTGGTCGACTTTAGCTTCTCGAAGATTACAGAATTTCTTTGATCGTTTTTGGTCAAAACAATCTTGAAAATTATGCCCGAAAAGACAATGAACACAATATCTTTAATGAAACTAAAGTTCAAAAAAACCTCGTCGTTAGTCGTGTGAAATTTGTTTAAGATGTAATAGCCAACGACAGCAAGCGCTATAGAAAAAAGGATGTAAAGAAGTGTGATTTTATTGGCCTTATTTTTCATCACTCAAATATAGATATTAATTCATAATAATAAAACTTGATTATTAACATAATTCTCTATTAATCCCGATTTTTAGCCAATTGTTACGATAATATAAACTAATCTTTTATCCACCGGTTTTGTAAAAATAAAGTGTACCTTTGCGCCCACTAAAATGAACAGATGGAATCTATTAGAAACATTGCAATTATTGCCCACGTCGATCACGGAAAAACTACATTGGTCGACAAAATCATGTACCATTGTCAACTTTTTCGCGATAACGAAAATACAGGCGACCTAATTCTAGACAACAACGATCTGGAACGCGAAAGAGGAATTACCATTACTTCAAAAAATGTTTCAGTTGTTTATAAGGGTACGAAAATCAATATAATTGATACACCCGGACACGCCGATTTTGGCGGTGAAGTAGAACGTGTACTGAATATGGCTGATGGTGTTTGTCTGCTCGTAGATGCCTTTGAAGGACCGATGCCTCAAACGCGCTTCGTCTTGCAAAAAGCACTCGACTTAGGACTAAAACCTTGCGTAGTAATCAATAAAGTAGATAAAGAAAACTGTACTCCGGAAGAAGTGCACGAAAAAGTTTTCGACCTGATGTTCGAACTGGGTGCTGAAGAATGGCAATTAGATTTCCCAACTGTTTACGGTTCCGCTAAGAACAATTGGATGTCTGATGACTGGAAAAAACAAACGGCAAACATCGAACCGCTATTGGATATGGTAATTTCAAACGTACCGGCACCAAAAGTTTCACAAGGCACACCGCAAATGCTCATCACTTCTCTCGACTTTTCATCCTTTACCGGGAGAATTGCTATAGGGCGTTTAGAAAGAGGTGAACTCAAAGAAAACATGCCGATTTCCTTAGTGAAAAGAGATGGGAAAATCATCAAATCGAGAATCAAAGAACTACACACTTTTGAAGGACTCGGACGGAAAAAAGTGGAAAGCGTTATTGCAGGCGATATATGTGCAATCGTAGGAGTAGAAGGTTTCGAAATAGGCGATACTATTGCTGACTTCGAAAATCCAGAAGCGCTACAAACCATCGCTATCGACGAGCCAACAATGAGTATGCTTTTTACCATCAACGACTCTCCATTCTTCGGAAAGGAAGGAAAGTTCGTTACTTCACGCCATATCAAAGATCGTCTGGCGAAAGAGTTGGAAAAAAACTTGGCGCTCAAAGTAAGTGATACGGATTCTGCCGACAAATTTATGGTGTTTGGACGCGGGGTTTTGCACTTGTCTGTACTAA
The DNA here is from genome assembly GCA_947458575.1 of Flavobacteriaceae bacterium. GTDB lineage: Bacteria > Bacteroidota > Bacteroidia > Flavobacteriales > Flavobacteriaceae > Flavobacterium. The sequence continues at coordinate 11,482 of CANHBE010000011.1, forward strand.
TTGAAACGATGCGTCGCGAAGGTTACGAATTGCAAATCGGACAACCACAAGTAATCATCAAGGAGATTGACGGCGTAAAATGTGAACCTATAGAAGAGCTTACCATCGACTTGCCAGAAGCTGTTAGCGGAAGAGCAGTGGAGTTTGTCTCGGTCCGAAAAGGAGAAATGATCTCTATGGAAGGAAAGGGCGAGCGAATGATTATCAAATTTAATATTCCATCACGAGGTATCATCGGATTACGAAACCAATTGCTTACCGCAACAGCAGGAGAAGCAATTATGGCGCATCGATTTACAGGCTACGAGCCATACAAAGGCGAAATCGCAGGTCGCATCAATGGTTCGCTGATCTCTATGGAAAATGGTAAAGCTATTCCGTATTCCATCAATAAATTGCAGGAACGCGGTAAATTTTTCGTCGATCCAAACGAAGATATATACGAAGGTCAAGTAGTCGGCGAAAACTCTAGAGGTGACGATATGACTGTCAATATTACTAAAACAAAACAGTTGACAAACTTCCGCTCTGCCGGCGCCGATGAGAAAAACAAAATCGTTCCCGCCATCAAGTTTACGCTGGAAGAAGCGCTCGAATACATCCAAAAAGATGAGTATGTTGAGGTAACACCGAAATCACTCCGATTGCGAAAAATTTATCTCAACGAGAACGACAGAAAGAGATTTAAAATATAATGTAAACAGACAAACCCACTCAACTACGAGTGGGTTTTTTATTTGCTTCGCCAGTTCGCTTTGCTCGTGTGAAGCTAATCCTGCTATCCGTTTCAATCTTTTTTGCTTGTCATGTCAAGCGCTGTCATGAGGCATATTCATAGCAAAAAAGGATTTCCACTACTATCAGGGCTAGGACAGTCGATTAAAAACGAAGCATAAACACCAGCGGAATAGAAAATCGCTCTCGCCAAGATTGCTCTGAATGATCTTTTCCTGAAAAGAACTGTGTTTTCCAATTTTTGGGTGTAAATCCTTTCGCTTTCATCACAACATCTACTTTCTTTTGCCACGGACGATACAAACTATCTAACGTTTGATCACCGTAATCAAAATAAATTTTGTGAGATTGCGAAGCAGGCAAATTCGTTTTCAAGTAAGAAACAATTGCATCCGGAATCGGATTGTCATGGTTTTGATAAATGCCGGTCCAATGTGTCGACAAGCAAGCTGCTCCTCCGAAAACCTCCGGATATTCGCAAATCGCATACAAAGAAATAAGTCCGCCCATACTTGAACCTGAAATAAAAGTATGGTCACGATCCGTATACGTCGAATAGTGCTGATCGATATAGGGTTTTAGTTCATGTACTATAAATTCCAAGTATGAGTCAGAAATAGGTTTGAACTCAGTATCAATCTTTTTCTTCTTTAATAATTCATCAGAAATCAATTTCTTTTGCTCAATCGCAAAGGTGCTGTAAACTTTCTGGGGGAAGTACTCCGGATGACGCTTCAAACCATTATTCCAAATACCAACGATAATCGTTTTTTGGATTTTATTTTTCTGTATTAAAGCTCCCGCAATCGAATCGACTTGCCAAGCTTGCTTGTTCCACGTACTTTTCGGATCGAAGAGCATTTGACCGTCATGCATGTAAAGAACTGCATACCTTTCTGCAGTAGAATAACCGTCAGGTAGCCAAATATCTATATTTCTGGCATCGACTTTAGTTGATTTGAATTTTTCAATCCGATCTATGGTACCACTACTGACCTGAATTATCTGCGCTTGGGAAATCATAGCTATCAATAATAGAAGAATTGTGGTGCGATTCATCATGTCGGTTATCTTTTTAAACTAAAGTGCCCCCGAAACACTCTTTGATCTTCTAAAGTAATAACGTACCAATAGTCATCTGATGGAAGTTGTCGCCCATTGTAGTTACCATCCCAGCCTGGTTCGTTGCCAAACTGCTGATGAATAAATTTGCCGTGTCGATCAAAAATCAGAATTTCTGCCGTCTTATTGAAGTTGTTACTACTTCCTTTCAGATTCCAAGTATCGTTGATGCCATCACCATCAGGAGTAAAAAATCTCGGTATGCCGAGCACATAAATTTCAATGGGTCCAACAATACCACACCCATTAATATCTTTTACATAAACTTGATGAATACCCATCGGAACATCTGTGAAGATATTGCTAGATTGGTACGCCTCCAAATCATCGATGGCATAAACCAAATCGCCATTTCCGGTTGCAATAATTTCGACAGTATTAGATTCAGCCAAATCAGATATGATGATATCCTGAACTTGCGCAATCTCTGAGGCGGTAACATCAATTATTCTGGTTTTGATACAACCCAAAGGAGAAGTCACATCAACCATGTAAACGCCTTCAGTATTGATGACTAAATTGTAATTTGTTCCACCCAGAATAGGATTTCCATCCAAATACCATTGATATGAATAGTTAGATGGCGAACTGTCGTCCTGTAAAGCAGCATTAATGACATTCGTAAATAATGGATTGTTGGAACAAATCAAATCACTACCCAGCAATGCAATTTTGGGAGTAGCTTTCACCACAAATGGTATTTGAACACTGGCCGGGCAAGTTCCGTTTAACGGGTTTTGGACAACGGCGGTTATGTTTTGAGAAATAGTATTAAATGGATTTGGCAGTGGACTAGGAATTGGCAGACCTGCTTGATCATAATAGCTTACCACAAGTCCTGTTTGACCATTTAGAATTTCTGATTCAATTTCAGCAGTATCAAAGCCATACATGCCATCTTGTAGAATTGGATCGTCTTCGTCATCACAAACGGTAAATAGAGAAGTGTTCGGCGGAAAGGCTTGTGGCAAATCGTCAACAATAAACTGCAGGCTATCCTCGTCATAACAAGGTCCATCAGGCGCAAACGAAATTAGATTAGTGGCTCTTACGGTAATAGTCTTCGTGGTATTGACAATAAACGGATTGGGCAACGGACTCGGTAATGGTGCTCCGTTTTCATCAAAATAGGTCAACACAACGTTGGTCTGTGCGTCCAAAAGAACCGGCGAAATACTCGAAGTGTCAAATCCAAAAATACCATCATGATTGTCATCGCATTTTCGAATTATATTGGTATCATTATAGGGATATACCCTAGGTAATGTCTCTACAATCAAGGTAACAAATGGTCCAATTCCATAACAAGCATTGTCGAGAATACTTTCTACTCGAACCCATACTTGCATCTGAAAAGGGTATTCTCGGTTTCTAAAATTGTATATGCTTTCAGACGCGGTAATATTTTGTGAGATTTCCAGTGAATTGCCTGATGCATCAACTTCCATAGAAGCATCTTGAAAATTCTTGTAATACTTAATGCTGTATGTTGATGTTGGCGGAAGTATCGAAATTATCGCTGCTGTTGCACTGCTAAAGTTGAATGTGGCAATTCCATCACGGTCATTGTTGTTGCTGTTGTTGTTTCCGAAAGGATCCAGAAAATCATCACACTTATAAAAACTACGATTAAAACTACTGATGATTTGTGTATTCGAGACAGTAACATTCAATTCTGCGACAGTCGAACAACCATGGGTTTGCTCCACAACTCGAGCGTAGACTGTGGCCGAATTGGTAAAGTAACTCAACGGATTGCTTATGAAATTGGAGGTGCTTTCATTGCCAATTTTTGCCGCACCAAAAGTCTTGTAATACGTGATGACGCAGTTGGTGCATGATGTAAATTGACTTTCGTTTTGTCTCAAATTAACAGTGGTAAATCCATTATTATCATTGTCGCACTGTACTACATTAATCGGAGAATTTACTTGTGGAATATCGTATAATTGCAGAACGACTTCATCTGAAATAATATCGCAGATATTCCCGTTTCTACGCATGACAACGCGATATCGTTGCCCGTTGAAACTAAAAGGAGGTTCAATCAGCAATAACGAATTTGAATTACTTTGACCATAATTTGGTCCGTTGGCAATGTTAACCCAATTCCCCGATTGAAAAACTTGCCACTGATAAGAATCCACTGCTGAAGTCTCGATTACTATAGCGGAATTCTGTAAAGCGCAAAATTGTGCTACACTTGGCTGTGTTATAATGTTGATTGGAGCGCCAATGATATAGTTTGTGTTTGGCGTTATATAACCAATTCCACTATTAACTACTCCAGAGGCGTTGACCGTGAGCGGTACGTTTCCTAATTTTCCATCCCCATTTGGGTCAAGAAAACCTGCTTCAAGTACATCGCTACAAGCATCACCATCGCTATCCAGAGAAAGATAATTTGCCAGGCCATCCGAATTGCTATCAAACACTACATAATTCAAAATTCCTGAATTAGTCGTTGTTTCAATTGCATTGAAAAGTCCATTTGTGCCAAAACTACCCGAAACACCATCTATTCTACCATCGGCATTTCCGTCGATAGCTCCGCTACCTGCTTCGACTAGATCAAAAATCCCATCGTTGTCACTGTCTAAATCCAAATGATTAGGAACCCCGTCATTATCAGTATCAGCGGTTACAAGTCCATTTCCAAATGCGTCATCAATTCCATTTTGGTCAACATCCGTACTAAGAGGTGTAATCGGATTTGCTCCCATAGCCTCCTCAGAGTCAAGAATTCCATCGTTATCACTGTCTAAATCTAAAGCATCTGCCGTACCATCTCCGTCTGTGTCACGAGCAACACAGGTAGTTACCAGTTTAAAAGTAGCATTATTAGGGTTGGCATCTGATAGATTAGTGTGCTTTAACGTGATACTTGTTGTGTAAGCTGACTTAAACCGGAACGTTCCGCTTCCGGGCGGCAGTGGAGACGGTGTATTTAGTCGAAACCTAATTTCATAGGAAGAAAAAACTGTTACGCCACTTTCAAAGATGTCATCATAATTAGTATCAATCAACAATTGGTTGTCCGGATTTTGCACAGTAATGGTTTTGTCTACATCGCATGTGACAACGAATTCGGCATCGATATTAATCAGATTGCTTATGGCGGCTGTTGTGATGTATTCCAGAGAAATGTTTGTCGGACCGGCAAATGTTTTTCTAACTGTAACTTCGTTATTCTTTCCAATTGGTGTTCTGGTAATAAAATCGCCAGTGCTATTTCCAGTGTATGGATTCGAAACAGGCGCCGTATTTCCGGCCGTGGTTACCGAAATAGAACTATTATTGGTCATATCAATAGCTATATCTCCAAGTGATTCTTCACAATTTGGTATGCCGTCATTGTCGAAATCCAGATCGATGTTGTCGTTTGTCAGATCACTGTCAGTATTAATGGGACAAGAACTAATTGGAATTTCATCGGATGAAATTTCATCAGTACCGCAGTTTCCAATAGCAGCTTTTACATAATAATTGCCCGGAACAAGAGGATTGTAGGAACTAAGTGTTGCAGAAGGTATCGGATTTCCATTGAAGTACCATTGAAAAGTATCAAATGAACTGAGAGAATTTACACCAAGAACTGCATTCGGAATACAATTGTTTTGGGTGACATTCAGTAGATTAAAAGTGATTTCTGGTTTAAAAATAAAACCGGAGTAAAATCCGCCGAAAGTGGCCGCCCCGTCAGTGCCGTAAGCTGCCAAATACAATTCCTCGGTGGAGTAAACTCCAATATTTCCTGCTAATCCCGTGATAATATAAGTGTCATAATTACCTAATGAAGTCGCTACTGAAGTGGGTCCCGAAACTGCTACTCCCGGGAGTGTAGCTACAGCCGCAAGGGTATTATTGACCCCATTGATTTGAAAGTTAAGTGCTGCGCCACTTTTAGTAATAAGTGTAATTTTTGAAATGGAATAGATTCTGGTTCCGATTTGATTAATTAATGGAATATTGTCAATCAATTTTGGGGTTTCGCAACTGAGGGGTGGGACGAAGAATAGTTCTTGGTTTGCGAAGTCTATTCGGCTATTGTCCCCGATAGTTTGATACGCAAAAATATTTTCGGTTGATTGAACATACAGATTTCCTTGCGCATTGAAGTTACTTCCGTTAAGGTCAACATACTCTCCTGCGTTTACGATATAATCTGGAGCTCCGGTGTTACCATTTAATCTAATTTCTGTGCCATCAACATGAGCAACCAATAAGACGCGCTCGACTACATCTTGCCCTGTACTTTTGATAAAGATATAGTCTTTACCGGTTCTTTCCACCGAAACGATTTGATCAAAACCTAAATCCAAATTATTGTCGGCGTTGGTTCCTGCAAATGAGCCGCAATTCACAACTATTGGTTTGTCTGAAAATACTAATGAGCCAACAAGACCGTCTCGATTTTCTGGCAATTGGTCTGCAGGTGGCGGAGCACTCGGACCCTCAACGGCCATGACAAAGCTCTCACCACTATTGAGAATTATTGGTGCGGGAGTATTGCCAGCCGCGGCATTATTGATGAGCTGAACTCCTGGTTTGATGTCATCAAATTGAACTAAGGTATTGTTTTCCGTTGCCAATATTGATACAAAAGTATAATGTCTTTGCCCAAATGACAGATTCGGATCGGTATTCAATAAAGAGCCAATTCTGAATTGTTTGCCTAAACCTGCCAATCCTTTGGATACAACTGCTCCCGATTGATTTCCACTTCCTGCGATAATCCGAACTGAAACATACACCAAATCATCAGCATCAATGATATAACCTTTATTAGACTGTACGGTATTGACATCACTCTTTTGAATCATGAGCTGCGTACTCACGCCAAAACCTACATCAAAAACATAAGGTGTGCTTCGCGAAACAGTTCCTGTAATGGTTGTTCCTCCGAGTTGGATAATTCTAAAATTAACTGGAGTTATAGTAGGAGTGGAGATGTATAAAAACTGCTCCTGAGCACTTCCAGATACGTCATTTGTACCTGATAGCGGCGGTATATAGTGGATCTTACTAAATTGGGCAAAAGTTCCACATGACAAAAGCAAGAAAATTAGTAGGTACAGCTTCTTCATTGGATAAAATTACTAAATTAAATATTATTACTATCCTTTGAGTGAAAAATGCCCTCTGATAATTCTTCCATTCCCCAGTTCGAGTACAAACCAATAGTCATCTGATGGCAGTTTTCTACCAAGATAAGTCCCATCCCAGCCATTCTTTGGTGACGCTTCTTTGAGCAATTTACCATATCGATCAAATATTTTAATTGATGCTGTAGGATAAAAATTCAAGTTTTCAATATTCCAAACATCATTGTATGTGTCGTCATTTGGCGTAAAAAAAGTGGGATAGTTTAGGACAATAATGTCTTCAAAATCACTCCCACACAGATTTTGATCTCTTACGACAATTTCATATTCGCCCGGTAGCACGTTTACAAAAGTCGGACTAGTTTGAAAATTAACACCATCCAAAGAATACTCCCATGTGCCTATGCCACTCACGTTGATTGTAACGGTATTTGCTTCACCTTGAAAATCGTCTATATCCACAGAAGTAATTGTGGGCGCACCTGATGCGATTGCAGTGAACGTTTTTGTCGCTTCGCAGCCATCACGATTGGTTACTGTCACAGTATATTCTCCCGGTGCGGCAAGATCTGTCGAAAAATCAGTATCACCATTGCTCCAGTTGTAAGAGAAAAAATTTGTAGCAATGGCTATCGGAAGCGGTATGTCATCACATAGAAAAACTTCTTCATCACCAAAGTTTGGGGGTGTGTTGCTATTTACGTACAAGTCTACTGCTCTAATACCATAACAGTCGCTACCATTAATGATTTTCGCATAAATACGCGAGATAAATTGTGTTTGATTGACAGCCGGTGAAAGCAATACATTGGTTTCAAGTAGCGCATCTTGAAATGTCGGAAAATAGCGCACAAGCAAACCTGACGGCAATCCATTTAACACAAGCGAATCGATATCATTGAGGTCAAAAGCATAAAAACCATCAATGTCACCATCAAGATCGCAACTCTCATAATCTAATACGAGTGGGAAGGAAACACCGGAAATTTGCAACGTGATTGTTGCAACTCCATTACACCCAAAAGAATTCTGTGCGCTGGCATAAATGGTTCTTGGTGTACTTGTATAACTTCCCGGATTTGTGATGGCTGCGGCAATATTCCCAACCTGTGCATCGGCAATGTTTTCGTAAAACGAGACCAATCCATAATTTGGGTCATTACCGGTGATAATTGATGATAATCTGGTCAAATTAAATATTGTTGTACCATCTGAATCTTCGTCACACTGCAAAGCTGTAGTATTAACCAATGATGGATTAGGAACGTACTCTATTGTAATCTCGCCACGAGCTACACAAGTTGTGCTGGCCAAAGTGATTTCAACTGCATAATTTCCAGGCGCATTTACGACTAGATTGGAATTCGTTTCACCGGGAATTTCTGAGCCGTTCACAAACCACTTATAAGTATTGCTACCGCTTTCAGTTGTTTGAATGGTAAAAGGAGTACCATTACAAATCGGATTTTGGGTCGCAATTAATCGATCCGGACCTAAATTGGTGCCTACATCAAAACTGCCTCCGCGAAGAAAAATAGCTGAATCGTAGCGGATATTTTCATGATCGGCAATCACCAATTTGATGTGATAAGTTCTACCGGCAATTACATTCGATCTTGCTGTCAGGACTACTGTTTGTCCATTAAAATTGATAGGCGCATTGATACCATTATAACCGCCAAAATACATTTCGTTGATGGCAGGACATCTTCCCGGAATATCGGGATGAACAGTTGTGACTAAAACCGGCGTATCTGTATTCGGAATAAGCGCTAGGTTTTTGTAGGGTTCGTTACTATTGGCCTCTTTTAAAAGAAATGCAAATCCGTCCGAGTATCGACAGGGTGCAGTACCCTGATATTCTTCTGAAGCGAAGATGTAGTCAAAGCTAATCGCGCTAGTTAATGGCGTAAAATCAAACTCAATAATTGTGGCGTTGAACGTACCTGTAATGTTTAGCGCTTGCTCTAAATCGGTATCGCCTTGCCAAGCAACTTGACCCTCATCAATCAGGTTATTATTCGGACCCTCCGTTCTTCTTGCTCTGCATGTGCTCATCACAATACCTTCGGAAAAAGGAAAAGAACTTGTACCCGCGTTAAAATAACCAAAACTTTGTGCACCTGAACTAAATGGATCGCCACTAAAAGTAAAGTTTGTTGCATTTGCACAGCCACTGTTGAGCAAAACATTTTGAACTAATTGCTGCGCGGTATAAGTATCATCTACTTGTATATACTGGCCATAACCCAGACTGTAGCAACAGCTGATCAATAGAATCAGGAATTGAGACTTAAAAATTTTCATAGCATCGCCAAAGATACTACAAATCTCTTTTTTGAAGTAATTTAAAGGACAATAACGTGAAAATATAAGTCCATGCCAAAACAATCAAAATCCCATACCATCGAACGCCATAATTTTTGATTTCTGTTACACCTATTTGCGTGCCGATTGTCTTGACAAACGAGAGTCTTGTAAAGGGTTCAACAATCAAGTCTGACATAGCTTCAAGTGGAAAAAACATCGTGATGTACGAGGCGGTATTGCCTGTTGGAAATATCTGAAAGGCAATTATTCCCGAAAGTATCGCTTCCAAAATCCACCATAAAAGCAAAAATCCTAAAGCAAAAGCAGAGCGCTTGACCAACACGCCCAAGAACAAACAGAAGCTAAAAAAGCCGAGCAGTTTTACGAAGTAAGCCAGTATGTATTCTAATTCTGAAAAGATAATTCCAATTTCGGTATAAGAAGAAAAAAATAAGCCCAGAATCAACGAGATTATGAAAACAAAAACAGCAGAACTTGCCGCAAATAGTAATATGGTAAGAAATTTTGATAACACGAATTCTTTTTTACTCAATCCGTCGATTAGGTTTTGCTTTAATGTTCCGTATGTATATTCATTTGCCATCATCGACACAATGACAATGGCCAGAAAAAATTTGAGTATTGAAGCGATATAAGTATTAAAATGCCATATATACGGAAAATTAAAAATGCCTTGGTCGGCGATGCGCACTTCTAGGCTTCCGATTTTAAAATTTATTGATGCAATTAGTGCGATAAATGACAGAATCACAAAGTAGCTGATTGTCAGAACGCGACTGGCCTTATTTCTCCATATTTTTTGTAATTCTATAGAAAGTAGTCTTTTCATCGTTTTACTTTTTTGATTTGGTATTGTTGGTCAATTCCAGGAACTGCTCTTCTAAACTATTTTTGCGCTTGACAAGATGATTGAGTACAACACCATTTTCATATAAAAATCGATTCATTTCTTGTGCCTCAAACGATAGTTTCAAATGGGCGATTATTTTGCCATTGTCTTCTATTGCTTTTTCTATTGCAGGATGAGAGGCCAATAGGGTAATCAACTTTTGATTGTCGTCGCTTTGCAATTCGAAGAAACCCAATTTGGCTGTCATGGCATCCACACTTCCTTTATAAAGAACTTCTCCTTTTCGAAGAATCAAAACGTGTGTGCAAACTTTTTCTACTTCATCCAGTAGGTGAGAGGCGAGCAAAATAGTGGTTCCTTGAGCAGCAACTAGTTTGATGATATCCCGTATTTGGTGGATGCCCTGCGGATCTAATCCGTTTGTTGGTTCGTCTAGTATCAAAATTTCAGGATCATTGAGTAAGGCCGAAGCAATCGCCAATCGTTGTTTCATACCCAAAGAAAAGGTTCGGAACGCACTGTTTTCGCGATCTAATAGACCAACAAGTTGTAGTTTTTCGTGGATTTTATCAAAGGAAATATCTTTGATTTTGCAAACCAATTCTAAATTTTCACGGGCTGTCATGTATGGATAGAAATTGGGTCGCTCAATGATGGCTCCAATTTTTTTAAGGGCCTCATGCGTTTGCATCGTGCCGCCAAACCAACGATAATTGCCTGAGGTTTTGTTTACAACATTGAGAATAATGCCAAGAGTTGTCGATTTTCCCGAGCCATTCGGTCCGAGAATGCCATAAACGTCTCCTTTCTGTATTTCGAGAGAGACATTTTTTACGGCGTGAATAGGACCAAATCGTTTGTTGAGGTTTTCTATTGAGAGGATGTTTTCCAAAGTGTTTGCTTTTTGAATTGACAATTGGTGCAACAAGATATGAAAAAGTTACTGTTCTAAATTTAGATGATACTTATCTTCAACTTGAATACAAAAAAAATCTCCAAATGAAAAATTCGGAGATTTAGTTTATGATCAGAAAACAAAACTTTAGCTTTTTTGCTCTTTGTTGAAATAAACGAGATAATAATACATTTGTTTTTCCTCGTCCCAGCCTTTTTCTACATA
>CANHBE010000012.1 GCA_947458575.1 Flavobacteriaceae bacterium
GGAGAGTTTCAGTACAACCTGTGGGGCTTGAAAGATGAAGAACTATCAGGACGATGGGATTGGGCATCATTGAGAAAAGAAGTGATGCAACATGGGGTGAGAAACTCTCTGTTGGTTGCGCCAATGCCAACCGCTTCAACATCACAGATTCTTGGAAATAATGAAGCATTTGAGCCTTACACTTCCAATATTTACACCCGTCGTGTATTGTCAGGTGAATTTATTGTGGTTAACAAACACCTTTTGGAAGACCTTGTGAAAAGAGGATTGTGGAATGAGGAATTGAAGCAAGAAATCATGCGTCACAACGGATCGGTTCAAAATATCGAGGCCATTCCAAACGATTTGAAAGAACTATACAAAACAGTTTGGGAAATGTCTATGAAAGATATCATCGATATGTCAAGACATAGAGGTTACTTTATAGACCAGTCACAGTCGTTAAATCTGTTTATGCAAGATGCGAACTATGCCAAACTGACCTCAATGCATTTTTATGCATGGCAATCTGGGTTGAAGACCGGAATGTATTATCTCAGAACCAAATCAGCAGTTGACGCGATCAAGTTTACGCTGAATAATGATAAAAAAGCAGAACCTACTCAAGAGGTTGCAGCAGCGGTTGAAGTTGCTGAGCCAAATGAAACCGGAGAAATGTCTGCAGAAGATTTTAAAGCTATGATCGACCTGGCAAGAAATGCCGGACCCGATGATTGCGAAATGTGTGGATCGTAATTTTTGAGACGGTTACTATCCTAATCAAACAGCTATCTTTATGGTAGCTGTTTTATTTTTTAGAAGCTATTCCTGCTGTCCGCTGTATCTTTTTGTCCTGAAACGAGTTCAGGATAAAAAGGATGCCGCTTCCATCAGGGCTAGTACGATTTGAAATTTACTTTCAGCCCAAGCGTCGCAATTGTTGGCGGACAGGTAGTCAAGGGGTTTACCTATTAATTCAAAAACGTGATGACTTTATTAAGAACAACCTCCGAAAATTCTGATTACCAAAAGTTGGTCACCTTACTTGATGCAACTTTAAAGATATTAGATGGGGAAGAACATGAGTTTTACGCGCAATACAATAAGTCAGATTCCATCAAAAATGTAATCGTTTCTTATGATAAGAATCAACCCGTAGGCTGCGGAGCATTCAAATTCTATGAGGAAGGGAAGGTAGAGATCAAGAGAATGTTTGTAATGCCCAACGCGAGAGGTCAGGGAATCGCTAAGAAAATTCTGGTTGAACTAGAACAATGGGCAGCAGAACTTGGATTTTCTACTTGCGTGCTAGAAACTGGAGTAAAGCAAGTTGAAGCAATAGGGTTATATCAACAAGCAGGTTACGTGATTATTCCAAATTATGGGCAGTATCAAGGAGTAGCGAATAGCCTATGTATGCAGAAATCGATCAAATTATCTAAAAATCTAACAATCAAAAAATGAATTGGGAACAACTTTTATCACTCAAACGCCAAGGAGATACGAGCAAACGATTGCGAAAAGAACAAGACGATACGCGACTTGGATTCGAAGTCGATTATGACCGAATCATTTTTTCAGCGGCCTTCAGGAGTTTGCAAGACAAAACACAGGTTATACCACTTTCTAAAACAGATTTTGTACACACCAGACTTACTCACAGCTTGGAAGTTTCTGTTGTTGGGCGATCAATCGGAAGGTTAGTTGGGAAGAAAATTATTGAGAAGTATCCATATTTGCAGGAAGTACATGGTTTTCACATGAACGACTTTGGAGCCATAGTAGCTGCCGCTTCCTTAGCACATGATATCGGAAACCCGCCTTTTGGACACTCCGGAGAAAAAGCTATAGGAGAGTATTTTTCGATTGGTAACGGTAGGGAATTCAAAGACCAACTGACAGAGAAACAATGGCAAGACTTAATCGATTTTGAAGGCAATGCCAACGGCTTCTCTGTACTTACGGGTAGTCGACCCGGAATCGAAGGCGGCTTGCGGATTTCCTATGCAACATTGGGAGCCTTTATGAAATACCCAAAGGAAAGTCTGCCCAAAAAGCCAACTAAGAATATAGCAGATAAGAAATATGGTTTTTTTCAATCGGATAAAGACTTTTTTCTAGAGGTTGCCTACGAATTGGGTTTAATCTCAAATAAAGAAGGCAAAGACATCGGTTTTGAGAGACATCCATTAGCTTATTTGGTTGAGGCGGCAGATGACATTTGCTATACTATTATTGATTTTGAAGACGGAATCAATTTGGGTTTGGTCTCAGAGGATTACGCATTAGAGTACTTAATTAAGTTGGTTCAGGATACTATTGATGCCAAAAAATACAAGACATTGACAACACGTGAAGATAGAATTAGCTATCTCCGAGCGTTAGCAATTGGTAACTTAATTAATGATGCTGTACGAGTATTCGTTGAAAATGAAGAGATGATTCTAAAAGGAGCATTCCATCATGCGCTTACAGATAAGAGTAAGTACAAAGCTCAAATGGATGACATCATTGCGTTGAGCGTCAAGAATATTTATCAAAGTCGGGAAGTAATAGACAAAGAGGTAAAGGGCTATCAAATTATCAACACGCTACTCGACAAGTTTATCACTGCTTTCAACAATCATTCGGAAGGGAAAGCAACAAGTTATGATAAGCTATTGATTAGAATTTTACCAGAAAAACACCATCTTGAGAAAGCAACACTTTATGAGCGTTTACTTCATATTTGTCAATTCGTTTCTTTGCTGACAGACGGCAATGCATTGCTATATTATCAGAATATTATTGGATTCAGACATTGAATGTTAATGTTTTCTGCGATAGTTTGAAAAATCAAAAAAAATAATTTAAGTTTGTTTCCTCTAAAAAATTACACTATGAAAAAATTTACCCTATTAACCGCTTTAGTTTTTTCTTTTGTTGGCTTTGCTCAAAGCAATAAAAGTATTATTCAAAACTATCTCGAAAGCAATCGAGGAAAATACGGGCTCAGCACCCAGGATATTTCGGACCTAGCGATCCTTAATGAATTTCAAGGAAAAGGAACCAATATTACCAGTTGTTATGTTGTCCAAAGATACCAAGGAGTAGATGTTTTTAATGGACAATCAACAGTTGCCATTAAAGATGGAAAAGTATTAAAAGTTAGAAGCAATTTCCAAAGTAATATGGCTCAAAAAGTAAATACTTCCACACCATCTTTATCGGTAATGGAAGCGTTAAACAGAGCATTTAGCTCTTTTGGATACCAACCTGGTAATTTTTCAATAACTGAATCATCAGACGGGAAAAACTTCACTATTGCTAATGGAGACAGTGAAGACCCAATTATTGCAAAATTGGCATACCAACCAACTGCAGATAACAAGTTAAAATTAGCTTGGGGTTTTCATTTTTATTCTCCAGACACCAAGCATTACTGGGATGTAAGAATTGACGCAGTTAATGGAGCGGTACTCGATAAAAAAGATTTAGTGATCAATTGTCAATTTGGTGACAAAAGACACCGAGGGCATAATCATGAGGAAGAATTTAGCTTCGAGAAGAATGTATTTGGAACTGCTAGTCAATCATCTTTGTTAGCCCCGACTCCTGCCACTTACAGAGTTATTCCATACAATTTCGAAAGTCCGAGTTTCTCGCCATTTCAGTTGATTACTACTGCAGGAAATTCTTTGGCTTCTCCTAATGGATGGCATGATGAAAATTCCACAATCGGAGGTACAAATAATGCTCTGAAGTTTACGATTACAAGAGGGAATAATACCCTAGCGCAGGAAGATGCCAATGGGGATAACGGAACAGGAATACGCGCAGACGGTACGTCAGCGTTGCTTTTTGATTTCCCTTATGTTAATGGTGTATCTCAAACACAACCACCGACGACCTATACAGCTGCGGCTACGACCAACTTATTTTACATGACCAATATCATGCATGATATATGGTATCAATACGGTTTTGATGAAGTTAATGCAAACTTCCAAAGACAAAACTTAGGAAGAGGCGGTTTGCAAACAGCAACAGGAGATGCTGTCCTTGCTGATTCGCAAGATGGTTATGCTCAAACGACTCCAACGCTAAACAATGCCAACTTTACGCCAACAAACGAGGGTGCTCGTCCGAGAATTCAAATGTTTATGTGGGATCAGGGTGCGCCGCCGACGGACTATATCCAGGTTAATTCTCCATCGAATATTTCTGGTCCTATGCCTGCAACGACCAACGTATTTGAAGGAACGGATAGAATTCCGGTTCCAGCTGCTCCTAACGGAATTGTTTCAGATTTGGTTTTATTCCAAAATGTGCCTGGTAATCCACTAAATAACCCTAATTCTGCTTGTAATCCTGCAACTAACGCCTTTGATATATCGGGTAAAATCGCTTTGATTAGAAGAGGCGGCTGCTTCTTCAGTAACAAAGTAAAAGCTGCTCAGGATGCAGGTGCAACTGCAGTAATTGTTACAGATACTGTTCCAAACAACCCTGTGAGATTATCAATGAGTTCAACAGGTTTGCTCGGAATCACAATCCCTGCTGTTTTCATTACAAAGGAAAGAGGAGACCTATTAATTGCGGAGATGGCAAATGGTCCTGTTAATGTGAAATTGGAAGTGCCTTCTAACCTTTATTTATATGCTGACGGTTCTTTTGATAATGTGATTGTTGGTCATGAATATGGTCATGGAATTTCAAATCGTTTAGTAGGGGGTGGTTCAGCCGGCTGTATGACGAATTATGAACAAATGGGAGAAGGTTGGTCAGATTTCTTTGGTTTGATAAATCAGATTAAAGTAGGCGATGTTGGTACGACTCCAAGAGAAGTTGGTACTTACGCTATTAATCAACCGACAACGGGAACTGGATTCAGAGAATTTCCATATTCGACCGACATGTCGATTGATCAAAGAACATTTGGCGGTACAAATACACCAATTCCAACAGATCCGGCCGATACGGGTTACAGGTACGTAGTGGGTGAATTTTGGACCTCATGTTTGTGGGATTTAACTTGGAAGTACATCGAAAAGTATGGTTTTGATCCGGATATTTACAATGGTACAGGAGGTAACAACAAAGTAATGCGCTTAATCGCTGATGCCTTAAAATTGGACGCTTGTAACCAAACTAATATCGTTACGGGACGTGATAATTTATTGTTGGCCGAACAAGCAATTTCGGGAGGAGTTGACAACTGCTTGATAAAGCAAGTATTTGTTAGAAGAGGAGTTGGTCTTAACGCATCTTCAGGTAGCGCGAATGATTGTAATGATCAGGTAGAAGATTTCACACCATTTCCTGCCGGGCCTAACTGCCTTTTGTCAGTTGATGACTTTGTATCTTCTAGCCAGGTAAGAGTATTTCCAAATCCATCTAATGGTACTCTAGGTATTAGAGTTAACCAATTTGTTGGAAAACTAAATATTCAAGTAGTAGATCTAAATGGAAGAGTCGTCTATAATTTAAATGACAGCGATTTTAATATCGAGAAAACAATTAATATCAGTAGTTTGCAATCAGGAGTTTACGTTCTGAGGTTGGCTGGTGATAATTTGAACTATTCTCAAAAGATAATCAAAAACTAATACAAGATATGTTAACTAAAAAAACCAAATCTTCGGATTTGGTTTTTTTGTTTTCATTGGTTCAAGTCGATTTGAATCAATGGTTATCAAGTTCGAGATGCGGTCACTCGCTACAAACCACAAAAGCACTAATTTTATGAAAAACGCATTATTTACGATGCTGATTTTTATGTCAGCACAGTTATATAGCCAGTCAAACAAACAACTTATACAATCTTATTTAGTCGAGAATAGGGAAGAACTTAGATTAACTAATGCCGATATTTCTGATTGGATTATCGAAAGTGAGGTACATGGCTCGGGAACAAAAGTTACTAATTGTCATCTGGTTCAAAGGCATCAAGGAATTGAGATTTTTGATGCACAGTCTAGTGCTTGGATTAAAGAAGGAAAAGTTCTTAAACTTGAAAATAGATTTATCACAGGGGTAGCAGCGAAAGTTAATACAACTATTCCCGGTATTTCAGTGTTAGAGGCGATTTCGCAAGTTTATAACAGTTTGCAAATTGCAACTCCGCCACAATTTTCAATTGTTGAGACTGTAAAGGCTAATACTTATAAGTTGTCAGACGGTTTGCAAGAGGATTTTATCAGTGCCAAACTCGTATATCAAATTACTGAAGTACGCGGCTTAAGATTAGCATGGGCATTTCAGTTTTACGCGCCAAACGCAAATAATTTATGGGATCTCCGAATCGATGCTGTTTCAGGTGATATTCTTGAAAAAACAGACCTGAACTTAGAATGTTCATTTGGAGATGTGCATACAAGAAGAGAGCGATCAGATTCCAATTTTAGTTTTTTCAAAAGTGCATTTCATAATCAAAGCAATATCTCAATGGTCTCAAATCCTGGGACATATAGAGTTATTCCATACAACTATGAGAGCCCGAATCACTCACCATTTCAGTTGATTACTACAGCTGGTAATGCGCTAGCGTCTCCAAACGGATGGCATAATTCTAACGCAATTGGCGGAACAAATGCTTCGCTAATATATACTTACACTAGAGGAAATAATATTTTGGCGCAAGAAGACGCTAACGGCGATAACGGGAGTGGAATTCGTCCTGAAGGAACCGCTGCTTTGACGTTCGATTTCCCTTATGGGGGACAATCACTACAACCCACGGCATATACTTCAGCAGCAACAACAAATCTGTTTTACACAGTCAATATGATACATGACATTTGGTACCAATATGGTTTTGATGAGGCAAGTGGAAATTTTCAGCAGAATAATTACGGACGAGGCGGAGCGGTATCAGCAACAGGAGATCATGTTCTTGCCGATGCTCAAGATGGATATGCTCAGGCTGACCCCACGCTTAATAATGCTAATTTTTCGACTCCAAATGACGGTGCCCGACCACGTGTGCAAATGTTTCTCTGGGATACCGGAGCTCCGGCAACAGATTTTATTACGATTAATTCTCCGGCAAGTATCTCTGGTACCAGAACGGCAACTACCAATGTGTTTGAGGGAACAGATCGTATACCGGTGCCTGCCGCTCCAAATGGAATTAGTTCTGATTTAGTCTTGTATAACAATGGTCCGAATCCTCCCGGTCATAATTCCGCTTGTCAATCAGCAACTAATGCTTCTGGACTTGCCGGAAAAATAGTTTTGATTAAAAGAGGAGGCTGTTTCTTCAATCTTAAGGTAAAAAATGCCCAGGATGCCGGAGCAACAGCTGTGATTATTATGGACTCTATTGCAAACAATCCTACTCGACTTTCCATGAGTTCTACGGGAATTTTAGGTATTACAATACCCGCAGTATTTATTACGAAAGAAGATGGAGACCAATTGGTATCTGAAATGTCTAATGGACCAGTGAATGTGAAACTTGAATCTCCAAGTAATCTCTATCTTTTTGCAGATGGTAGTTTTGATAATGGAATTATAGGTCATGAAGTAGGTCACGGTATTTCTAATCGTTTAATTGGAGGACCTACAAACGCTTCATGTATGACCAATGGGGAACAAATGGGAGAGGGCTGGTCGGATTGGTTTGGGCTCATGCTGCAAATTAAGCCGGGAGAAACCGGAGAGGAAGTGAGGGGTATAGGAACCTATGCCATCAATGAACCAACTACAGGTGGCGGAATTAGATCGATGCCTTATTCAACAAATTTTGCTGTTAATTCCAAAACCTTAAACGATTCGAACACTACGTTTCCGCACGATCGAGGAGAAGTGTGGGCCGCTGTTTTATGGGACTTGGCATGGGCGTATATTGATAAATATGGTTTTGATCCTGATATCTACAACGGAACAGGTGGAAATAATAAAGTTATGCGCTTGGTAATTGACGCATTGAAGTTACAAGCTTGTAATACCGCTTCTTTTATCAGTTCAAGAGATCATCTTTTTGCAGCTGATCAAGCAACCACGGGAGGGCAGGACTACTGTTTAATTGCAGAAGTATTTGAAAAAAGAGGTATGGGATTAAATGCTTCCTCAGGAAGTGCTGCAAGTGGTACAGATCAAGTAGAAGATTTTACTCCCTTTCCTGCGGGTCCAAATTGTCTATTGTCGGTTGATTACTTCAACAACACCGACCTAATCAGGATGTATCCAAATCCTGTCAACGACATGTTGAATATAAGAATCAACAACTTTGTCGGGAAAGTCTCTGTGCAGTTTATAGATGTTAGCGGTCGAATGGTGTTGAGTACTTCTGAAGAGAACTTTAATATTGAGAAAGCTATAAATACGAGCTCGCTCCAATCGGGAGTTTACGTTGTAAAGCTTATAGGTAATGGCTTAAATTACTCGCAGAAACTCATTAAAAACTAGTAAATTTGATTGTGTTTAGATAAAAATCCAAATGTGTTGTCATTTGGATTTTTTTTTAGTCTTCCAATATTGATTTAGCAATACTAGTAGGATCTAATCCACAAATTTTTTGAAGTTCTGCAATGGATCCTTGCTCTATGAATTGATCTGGTGTACCCAAGGTTCTTATCGGTAGCTTGTAGTTGTTTTCTGCTGCAAATTCAACTATGGCACTACCGAATCCGCCTTTAATTACGCCATCTTCTACCGTTAATATCTTCGTGTAGGTAGCAAATATTTCATGCAATAACGTTTCGTCTAAAGGCTTTACGAAACCAAAGCTAAAATGCGCAATTTGGTCAACGATAGGCAGTAAATGGATTGCTTGTGTTACGTTTTCTCCGATAGTACCTGTTGATAAAACGGCCGTTTTACTACCAGATTTGAGGCAAACAGCTTTTCCAATTTCCACTGTCTCAAAAGGCAGTTGCCAGTCAATTGTCACACCTCGACCTCGTGGATACCGTACAGCAATAGGGTGATCCAATCCTAATTGAGCCGTAAATAGGATATTTCGTAAGGCAATTTCATTAAGAGGTGCATAAATGATGAGGTTTGGAATACAGCGCAAATAAGCCAAGTCAAAAACGCCATGGTGTGTTGCGCCATCTTCCCCAACCAAACCTGCGCGATCTAAACAAAAAATAACAGGTAAATTTTGTATTGCCACATCATGAATAATTTGATCGTACGCACGCTGTAAAAATGTGGAATAAACATTACAAAACACAACCATTCCTTGAGTGGCCATTCCAGCGGATAACGTTACAGCGTGTTGCTCTGCAATGCCAACATCGAGTGCACGAGTCGGGAATTCATTCATCATATATTTTAAGGAACTTCCGGTAGGCATGGCTGGTGTAATTCCGATAATTTTTTCGTTTTTTCGCGCCAATTCTACTAAGGTGAGGCCAAAAACATCTTGGTATTTTGGAGGTAAATTCGCTTCGGAATTGGGAAGAATATCGCCAGTGAGTGCATCAAATTTTCCTGGCGCATGATATTGAACTTGGTTATCTTCAGCTTGCTGTAATCCTTTTCCTTTCGTAGTAAGTATATGCAAAAACTTCGGGCCTTTTATTTTTTGTAATCGCTTTAACTCCTTGACTAAGGCAAAAATATTATGACCATCAATAGGACCAGAATAATCAAAGTTGAGTGACTTGATTATATTGTTTTCTTTCGGATTTTTTCCTTCTTTCACTGCGGTTAAATAGTTCTTCAGGGCGCCCACACTCGGGTCAATTCCGATGGCATTGTCGTTGAGAATAACCAATAGATTAGCGTCTGTAACGCCGGCATGATTTAATCCTTCGAAAGCCATCCCTGACGCAATCGAAGCATCTCCGATAACTGCAATATGTTGCTTTCCAAAATCGCCTTTTAAATTAGATGCCAAGGCCATTCCGAGCGCTGCTGATATGGAAGTTGAAGAATGTCCTGCACCAAATGTATCGTATATGCTTTCACTCCTTTTCGGAAAACCGGAAAGACCTCCTAATTGTCTGTTGGTATGAAATAAGTCACGTCGTCCGGTCAGAATCTTATGGGCATAGGCTTGATGTCCGACATCCCAAACAAGTAGATCGTCTGGTGTGTTGAAAACATAATGTAGTGCAATAGTGAGCTCAATAACACCCAGACTAGCGCCTAAATGACCTTCTTTGGTTGCGACAATGTTTATGATGAAGTTTCTTAACTCTTGTGCTATTGTTGGCAATTGTGACTCGCTCAGCCGACGTAAATCGGATGGGTTTTCGATCTTTGAGAGTAGATTTTCTGCCATAAGGCAAAGGTAACAAATTGAATCCCTATTTTTGATGCATGGAAAATATTTTCACTGACGAATACTTCATGAAGAAAGCCCTGCAGGAAGCTGAAATTGCTTTTGAAAAGGGTGAAATACCAGTAGGTGCATTGATTGTTGTTGACAATCGAGTGATTGCTTCATCCCATAATTTAACCGAAATGCTCAATGATGTTACGGCTCATGCAGAAATGCAATCGATTACTGCGGCGGCTAATTTTTTGGGCGGTAAGTATTTGAAAGATTGTACTTTGTATGTGACTTTGGAGCCGTGTCAAATGTGTGCAGGTGCTTTATACTGGAGTCAGATTGCAAAGATTGTATATGGCGCGTCCGATGAAAGCCGCGGATTTGTCGCAATGGGAACACAATTGCATCCCAAAACTGTTGTTGTATCAGGCGTCTTGGCGAATGAATCTCGTGATTTGATGCTGCGGTTTTTTGCTGAAAGGCGAAAGTAATGATCCGTTTTGATTTGCGAATAGCAAGGATGAAGCCCTAGCCCAGATAGCAGCGAAAATCCTTTTTTGTTTTTTCTTCCTATGACATCTCGAAGCATAAATCAAAGCGATCAAAAACAAAAAAGATTGTAGCGCATAGCTGGAATAGCTACTCATAAAAAAACCGCCAGTCAGATGAAAGGCGGTTTTTGATGTGAATCTAATCTATGATTTCTTTTCCAGATTTGTCATAGAAGTGATATTCCAAATACGTGTAAGCGTCACGTGGTATGATTTTTACCCATTTCTTATGCTCAAAAAACCATTTTGAGCGTAGTGATGGAAAACCTTTTCTGAGGTAAGCAGCCACAAATGGATGTACGTTAAGTACGATTTTTTTGTGGGTTTTTAGTATTCTTTCCAAATCAGAAGATATTTTGTCAATGATTAATATTGGAGCTTCAATTTCTCCATCTTCATTGTTTGGGTCTTCCTCTCTGGTCTTTATTTTGACTTCCGGTCTTACTCTTTGTCGCGTGATTTGGACTAATCCGAATTTACTTGGGGGTAAGATTTTGTGTTTTGCTTTATCATCGTTCATTTCATCTCGGAGAAAGTCGTATAGGACTTTTCTGTGCTCCGGATCTTGCATGTCGATAAAGTCGATGACAATGATTCCGCCCATATCTCGCAATCGCAATTGGCGAGCAATTTCTGCGGCAGCGATCATATTTACTTCCAAGGCTGTATTCTCTTGATTGGAAGCCTTATTGGATCGATTTCCGCTATTCACGTCGATTACGTGCAAAGCCTCGGTGTGTTCGATAATCAGATAAGCACCTTTGCTCATTGACACCGTTTTACCGAATGAGGTTTTGATTTGTCGCTCGATGTTGAATTTCTCGAAAATTGGTGTGTCTTTCGACTGATAAAACTTGACTATTGATTGTTTGGAAGGTGCAATTTCTTGCAAATAGTCTTTTGTTTCTTGAAACAACTCTTCATCATCAATATAGATACCGCTAAAGGTATCATTGAAAACGTCTCTTAGTATGGAAGAAGCCCGATTGAGTTCTCCTAGTACTTTTGACGGATGATGTGCGGTTGGTAGTTTTTTACACATTGCAGTCCATCTGCTTAGCAGATTGTGCAAATCTTTTTCTATTTCGGCTGTTTTTTTGCCTTCGGCGACTGTGCGAACAATGACGCCAAACCCTTTTGGTTTGATTGATTGTACAAGTTTCTTGAGTCTGTCTTTTTCAGATTTCTCTTCGATTTTTTGCGAAACTGAAACACGATCTGAAAATGGGACAAGAACTATAAATCTACCGGCAAGAGAAAGCTCTGAGCTGATTCTCGGGCCTTTTGTAGAGATTGGTTCCTTGACAATTTGTACTAAAACTGACTGATTGGCTCCAAGCACATCGGCTATGACACCATCTTTGTCAATCTCTTTTTCAAACTGAAAGTTTTTTAGGGAGAAATCTTTTAGTTTACCTGCGCTTACAAGTTTGATGAATTTCAGTTGGGAAGCTAGATTTGGACCTAAATCGTGATAGTGTAAAAAGGCATCTTTTTCGTGTCCTAAGTTTACAAATGCAGCGTTAAGGCCGGCAACAGGCTTTCTGATTTTGGCGATAAAAATATCACCGACTTGAAAGTTGCTTGCTTCTTGTTCCTTGTGTAATTCAATTAGTTTTCCATCTTTTAATAAGGCAAAATCTACGGCTTCAGAACTAGATCGGATGATTAATTCTTTATTCACTCTGTAAATTTTTATCCGAACATATGGGTTGTCGGTTATAGGTTGTCGGTTGATGGAATGAACCCATTAACAGGCAACGCTGAACCATCAACTTTTTAGTAAGGATGGATTAAACAATATTTTAACAGGTATTTTTTTACCCGGTGGATGAAATCAAATTCCAATTTTGAAATTCCAAATTCTAAATGGGATTTGGTGCTTCTGTATTGGGATTTTTATTTAGACTTCAATCCGATTTCAATGAACGTTTAAAAAGAAAAAAGTAGTTAAATACTACTTTTTCTTTTTATGACGGTTAGCTCTAGCTCTTTTTTTGCGTTTGTGCGTTGCTACCTTGTGTCTTTTTCTTTTTTTACCACTTGGCATAGTTGGTGATTTTTCGATTAATAAATATTTTTATTTTGCTTCGTTATTTGTCTTTACTCCTTCAACAAATACTTTGGCTGGTTTGAATGCCGGGATATTGTGCGCTGGAATTTTGATAGTCGTATTTTTAGAAATGTTTCTACCTGTTTTTTCAGCTCTTGTTTTGATGATAAAACTACCAAAACCTCTTAAATAAACATTGTCTCCAGTTTCTAATGAAGTTTTCACTTCTTCCATAAAAGATTCTACTGTTGCTTGAACATCTCCTTTTTCAAGACCTAACTTTTCTGAGATTTTCGCTACGATATCTGCTTTCGTCATTTTCTTCTTATTTTTAGATTTGTTATTTTTTTTGAGGTCGCAAATATATGAATTTAAAAAACAATTAATCAACCTAATTCACTAAAATTTAATTACATAAACTTTTACTTTTGTAAACCTAATTTTTACAATGGATTTTGCTCGTTTAATAACCCGATGGTATAAAGAGAATAAAAGAGATTTACCTTGGAGGAATAGCAAAGATGCATATTTTATTTGGTTGTCAGAGATTATATTGCAACAAACAAGAGTTGCGCAAGGCACGCCATATTATCTTGCTTTTACAGAAAATTTCCCGACAGTTTTTGACTTAGCCAATGCATCCGAACAAGAAATCCTAAAATTATGGCAAGGCTTAGGATATTATTCAAGAGCACGGAATCTCCATCAAACGGCGCAATTTCTGACTTCTCATTTTAACGGAGAATTTCCAAACAACTATGATGAATTATTAAAACTCAAGGGAGTTGGCGAATATACCGCCGCAGCTATTGCGAGTTTTTGCTTTGATGAGGCTGTTCCGGTTGTAGACGGCAATGTTTTTCGTGTTTTGGCGAGGGTTTTCAATATACAAACAGATATTCAATCTGCTGGAGCTAAAAAGGAATTTAAAGCCTTAGCGCAGGAGCTAATGCCAAAGAAAGAGTCGGCGCTATTTAATCAGGCAATTATGGAGTTTGGAGCGTTGCAATGTGTGCCAAAAAGTCCAAATTGTACAGTTTGCCCATTAAATCAGGGCTGTTTAGCATTCCGAGACAAACTAGTCGATTCGTTGCCAGTAAAGCAGAAGAAACTAAAGATCAAGCAAAGGTTTTTCAATTACATTGTCTTTGTGGACGAGTCAGGTCATAGCATCATTCAAAAAAGGCATGCTAAGGGAATTTGGCATAATCTATATGAGTTCCCTTTGATAGAAACGTCAAACAGTCTCACATTCGACGATTTTGAAAATCATATTATCAATCAGGAATTTGTTGATAACCAGATCGAAAGCATAGAAGAGATAAATCCGGTAAGTCAAGTTCATAAGCTAACTCATCAGCATTTATATATTAAATTTTGGAGAATTGCAGTCACAGGAACATTGTTGAACGGAATTGACTACGATACTTTACGGACTTATCCTTTCCCAATAGTCCTTTATAATTTTATAGAAAACGAATGGAAATAGTTTTCAAAATTTTACTACATTTGGATAAATTACAATACACTATAAAATGAGCGGAACGTTAAATAAAGTTATGTTAATTGGTCACTTAGGAGAAGATGTAAAAATGCATTACTTCGAAGGTGGCAATTGTATCGGTAGATTTCCATTGGCAACCAACGAAACTTATATCAACAAATCGACCAACGAAAAAATTACTTCAACCGAGTGGCATAATTTGGTAGTTCGGAACAAAGCCGCGGAAATTTGCGAGAAGTATCTCTCTAAAGGCGATAAAATCTTTGTTGAAGGAAGAATTAAATCCAGACAGTGGCAAACGGAAGAAGGCGTCACAAAATACACAACTGAAATTCAAGTTACTGAATTTACGTTTTTGACTGTCAAGAAAGAAATCGAATCGAATAGAGGAATCCCTGAGAGTAAAAGCCCAAACTACGATTCACATGACAGTTCAATGCCTGAAAACGACATGCCGTTCTAATATTGTATAACTAACGTTTTCAAATTTGGATGCCGAGCCCGCTCTTTCCATTTTATCTACAATAGATACCGACATGCTTTTTGGGTTTGTTGGTATTTTTATTTTGCTTTTTTGCTCTGCAATTGTCTCAGCTGCCGAGGTGGCCTATTTTTCTTTAACGCCTCGAGATCTTGATCAATGTGCGCAGGAGAATCCTGATAAAGCCAAGATTATCATGTCGCTACTCGAGAAACCAAAGAAGCTTTTGGCTACGCTTTTGGTTGCGATTAATTTTATAAATATTGGTATTGTAATTCTTTTTTCGGTTGTGGGCACCTCTTTATTTGAGGCAATTAGTTCACCACTTCTAAAATTTATAGTAGAGGTAATATTAGTTACTTTTCTGATTCTTTTATTCGGTGAAGTGTTGCCAAAGGTCTACGCAAATCGGAACAATATAAAATTCGCAAAATTTGTTGCGTATCCTTTGTCTATACTTGATTACTTGCTTTCGCCTGTAAGTGGACCGATGCGATCGTTATCTATTTACTTGCATGAAAAACTTGGAAGACAAAGAGGTAATTTTTCAGTTGATCAATTGTCGCAAGCTCTTGAATTGACATCTTCAGCAGAAACCTCTGATGAAGAACAGAAGATCTTGGAAGGAATCGTCACCTTCGGGAATACCGATACTAAACAAGTTATGAGTCCACGGATAGATATTTTTGCACTAGAAGTTTCAGAAACTTTTATGGATATTATTCCGAAAATTTCTGAAAAAGGATACTCAAGGATTCCCGTTTATCGAGAAAACATTGATCATGTTGAAGGCGTTTTGTTTGTGAAAGATTTGATTCCGTTCATCGGCAAGAAAGATCTAGATTGGGTTGCGCTCATCAGAGAGCCTTTTTTTGTTCCGGAGAATAAGAAACTTGATAATCTATTGAAAGACTTTCAAAGTATGAAGAGTCATTTAGCTATAGTAGTAGATGAATATGGTGGGACTTCAGGACTTGTAACACTTGAAGATGTCATTGAAGAAATCGTGGGCGACATCAGTGATGAGTTTGATGGCGAAAATTTAAACTACTCGCAAATAGACGATAATAATTTCCTTTTCGAGGGGAAAATAAATTTGAAAGATTTTTACCGTATAGTTGACGTAGAGGAAGAAGTATTCGAAGATCGAAAAGGAGAAGCGGAGACCTTGGCGGGCTTTATATTGGAAATTGTTGGAAACTTTCCCAAAAAAGGGCAAAAAATTTCATTTAGAAATTGCAAATTCACAGTTGAAACGCTCGACAAGAAAAGAATTAAACAAATAAAAGTGACTGTTGAATAATTCGTATATGAACTTAAAAGTATTGGAAGTTGCTGTTTTGTCTCTTGCTTGTCTTCTTTTTTTCGGATGCAAGAATGATTTCGTACCAAAGCCATCCGGGCAATTGCGTTTGGATTATAAAGTAGCGCAATATGCTCATTTCGAAAATGATTGTCCTTTCACTTTTGACATGAACGAATCAGCGATAATCAAAGGAAAAACAGGTTGTAATTTTACGATTGATTATCCCAAAATGAAAGCTACTATTTTTCTGAGCTATAAGCCGGTAAATAACAATTTGAATATACTACTTCGGGATGCACAAAAGTTGACATACGAACATGTGATCAAAGCTGATGATATTCTCGAGCAACCCTTTGTTAACTCGAAGAATCAAGTTTACGGCATGTTTTATCATGTCAATGGGAATGCAGCAACAAATGCGCAATTTTATGCCACAGACAGCCTGAAGCACTTTATGGATTGCTCTGTATATTTCTACGCAAAGCCTAATTTTGATTCGATTATGCCTGCGGCTAGTTACGTAAAAAATGATATGCAACGTTTGTTGGAAAGTTTACGTTGGAAGTAATAAATAAAAAAAGGAATCAAGTTTTTAATGACTGATTCCTTTTCTATTATTCTGGAAATTGCTCTTATTTTGAAGCAACCATTTTTGAAACTTTGTATGTATCGCCATCTGCCGTTGCCTCAACGATTTTAGCTAACGATTCTGAACTTTGTATTGACTTGTCAAACGACACGACCGCTTCTTTCTTTTCAAAATCTACTAAGGCGTTTGCAACACCATTGGCTTCAGCTAGTTCTTTTTCTATCGTTTTTGCACATCCGATTGCGCAAGTCATTCCCTCAATTGTAAAAGTTGCTTTTTCAAGATTTTGAGGATTAATAGCAGCTTTTGTTTGCACTACATTTTTTTCAGCTGGAGCACTAGCTGTTTGCTTACAACTAGTTAAGATAGCTCCAAACAAAAACGAAAACAAGAATGTTTTGGTGAGATTCATAACTAAATATTTTCTTGAGACTTTAATTTTCTGTTGATTTGCGAACAAAATTAAATAAAAAAGGAAGGGACAATTCATAAAATTATTACAAATTTAATCTGGAATTATACCAATATGAAATTTCAACAAATCAGATATCTTTATTTAGTAATCCTAGCACTAATCTGGGGGAGTTCATTTATTCTAATTAAGAGAGGTTTGATTGGATTGAGTCCACTGCAGGTGGCGCCTTTACGAATAATCTTTGCTGCTGTATTCTTGATTTGTATCGGCTTTAAGAATTTACCGCTTATTCCCTTTTCGCAATGGAAATACATAGCGCTAACTGCTTTACTGGGAACATTTGTGCCGGCTTTTTTGTTTGCTATCGCCCAAACAGAAATTGATAGCTCTGTCAGTTCGATTCTAAATTCACTAACACCTGTAAATACTTTATTGATAGGCTCACTTGCTTTTGGTTACCAGTTCAAAAGAGCGCAGATTTTAGGTGTTATAGGTGGGTTATTGGGGACTGCTGTGTTGATTTTTAATGGACTTCTAAATCATCCCGAGCAAAATTATTATTATGCTATTTTGCTTGTGATTGCTACATTGTGTTATGCAACCAATGTAAACTTAATAAACAAATACTTGACCAATCTCTCGCCTTTGACCATTAGCGTGGGGAATTTTATAGTACTGCTGCTTCCGGCAGTTATTCTTCTTTTTTTGACAGGTTTTTTGCAACAAGTGCATGAAGTGGAAACCCAGACCTCCGTTTTCTTTATCATGATACTTGGGGTTTTTGGAACAGGCATAGCCAATATTATTTTCTTTAAGATCATTCAGATATCAAACCCTGTTTTTGCAACTTCAGTAACTTATCTTATTCCAATTGTTGCTTTTTTCTGGGGAATACTTGATAAAGAAGTATTAACTTTTTTTCAGATAATTGGTGCCTGCATTATTTTTCTTGGGGTTTACCTATCCAGCAAGAAATAAAAAAAACCATCATTTAGATGGTCTTGTTTAGATGATTGCAAAGCCGTGATTTATTCAAAATCAGCATCAGAAACACCTTCATTTATTTTCACATCTGTTGTCGTGAGTAGAATGTCTAATCCGATGTTCAAAGAGAATACGTGTGGTATTTTGATTCCTTTTATTTCTCGATAGTCACTGTAGTTGATGGTATGGGAAATCAACTCTCCGTTGATGTCCATCGATTTTCTCTCAGCCAACTTTAAGCCAGTTTTCACGTCATAGTAGAATTTAGAATCACCTTCTTGTATGACATAGGCATCTGTATCATTATAATTTTCGATGCCAACCAACTTAATTTCAGAATTTTTAATTAAGTCCAACTCCGGGAATGGAACAGCACTCGATTTTAAATCCGACAAATCATTTTCGCTAAGATCTTTTCTTTGACCTTGTTGGATAAAATAGCCGCCTTTTTGGTTTAAAACGTCTTTACGCATCGACATGCCCATTACCTTAATTTCGCGGAGAAGGTTATGGTCAACTGTTGTTTTTGACGTCAGTTCAATCGGCGCTCCTTGTATCGTTCCTGAAGAAATTGTAAAAATTGACTTCACATTTCGCAAGACCTGCTCACCGCCAATTGCGTTGATGTAACTCGCCAGCACACTCTGAGCCGTCACGCCCGCCGGAATCGGTATCTCATAATTTGGTTTTTCTGCAGGGCTGCCATATTTGTCGAAGTAAAATATCGGAATCTTGAGTTTTTCGAGTGCAGGCAATACCTCGATTCCTTTGCCAACAATGACAATTCGCTCTTGTTCTGGTAAGATATATTTATTGACAACACGCATGATATCTTCCGGTGTAACTGCATTAATTTTTTCAATGTACTTTTCATAGAAATCCTCGGAAAGTCCCTGGGTCTTAATGTTTAAAGCATAACCGGCAATTGTTTCGGGCTTTTCAATTTGCATTACAAATTGACCGATGTAGCTTGCTTTTACATTTTGCAAGTCTTTTTGGGAGACTTTTTCAGTCCGAATTCTTTTGATTTCTTTCATCATTTCGACCACAGCACTATCAGTGACATTGTTTCTCACCTGAGTGTAAGCGATAAATCTTGAAATATATCTGCTGTCACCTATTCGGGAACCTGCATCATAGGTCCAAGCATTTTTCTCTCTTAAATTCGACATCAAATAACTATTGTAGTTTCCTCCGAGTATTTGATTGGCTAGAATTGCTGCAAAGTAATCGGGATCTTTCATTTTGAGCGTGCTAAGATTTATGACTGAAATTTCAGATTGGACCGCATTGGGCATATCTACAAAATTGATTTGCGTGTATTGTACATCTCGTGAATGCGAGTAACTTAAATCGGGCGCTATTGCCTTTTGCCATGGCTCAAATAGACTCTCAATATCAGCCTTTATGGTCTGCGAAGAAATGTCGCCTACGACCACCAAATATGCGTTTTCCGGAACAAAGTACGTGTTGTAATGCAAGAGAATATCATCTAAGGAAATGCTGCTGATAGATGTCTCGGTAACATATTCGCCAAATGGGTGATTCTTACCGTACGTTAGAACGTTTTCAACACGTCTAGCCACTGTAGCAATACTTTTTTCAGTTGCTTTAAGGCTTTCGATCAATTTGGTTTTCTCTTTGTCTAATTCGCTGTTTGTAAAAACCGTATGCAGAGCTCCTTCTGCCATCAATTCTAATATTCTTTTGGAGTATTTCGATAATCCTGATGCGAAGGCTCCGTCACTTGAAAATTCTATTGATGCACCTAAAAAATCAACCTCTTCATTAAAAGCTTCTTTGGATATTTTTTCAGAGCCACCTCCGATCATAGCACCGGTCAATGCAGAAACTCCTTTTTTTGAACCTTCCAAATTAGGGGCGTTATCAATCGTTAGGCTATAGGAAACCCGAGGTAATTTATGGTTCTCAACCACCAAAACTTTTAATCCGTTTCGCAGTTGAAAGGAAGTTGGTTTTGCGATGTTGATTTTAGGAGCCGGTCCGGCTTTGGGTTGGGCATTGCTCTGTGCCAAAAGGCTTTCTGCAAGGAAAATAAAAGAGAGTATGTAAAATATTTTTTTCATGAGCGTCAAATTAGTTTTGTTTTTTGTCTTTCACTGGAACATAATCCAATAACAATCTCTGATTGGAATTTAGATAAGTTCTAGCCGCAGCTCTGATGTCTTCGCGAGTTATGGATCGGTATTCATTCATTTCGGTGTTAATGAGATTAGTATTTTCATAAAGCAGATGATATGACGCTAGATTCTCGGCTATGTTTT
This sequence comes from Flavobacteriaceae bacterium, assembly GCA_947458575.1. Lineage (GTDB taxonomy): Bacteria > Bacteroidota > Bacteroidia > Flavobacteriales > Flavobacteriaceae > Flavobacterium. Next base: position 20,355 of record CANHBE010000012.1, read on the forward strand.
CTAATGTACCATTATTGTTGACAAAATCATTTTCGATTCTGTTTTGTAATTTTTGAAAGTCTCTCTCCGAAATCAAGTCGGTTTGCAACTTTAAGATTTCTTCATCAATTTCTTTTAAGATACTTTCGGTGGTGTTTTCTCCTAATGGGAGTCCATAGAGAATATACAATCCATAATCCTCTTGTTTCATTGCAAATGCGCCAATGGTCAAAGCAATCTTCTTTTCATCTACTATTTTCTTGTATAATCTTGAACTTTTTCCTTCACTCAGCAGGGCGGAAATCAATTCCAGAATTCTCGAATCCCTGGTCTTCATTGATGGAATCCTGTAAGCGGCAACTATAGCTGGAATCTGAATATTTGGATCCTCAAAGGTTGCTCTTTTTGGTTGTATTATCGGGTCCTCTTTAATGTTAATTTTTTCAACCGTTGGCGTTTTTTTGATTGGTCCAAAATATTTCTTAATCCATGAAATCGCCTGTTCTTTTTCAAAATTTCCCGCCACCACTAAAACAGCATTGTTCGGACCGTAGTATTTTTTATTGAAAGCGCGAAATTCCTCTAAAGTAGCTGCGTCAATATGATCCATAGAGCCGTCGATATCCCATCGATAAGGATGTTTTTCAAAAAGGTTTTCCTTGACAACTTTGATCACTTGGCCATACGGCTGGTTGTCAACTTTCAGTCGCTTTTCTTCTTTAACGACTTCCTTTTGAGTATCAACACCAATTTGATTAATCACCGGATGTAGCATACGTTCTGCTTCCATCCAAATTGCTAATTCGAGATTATTGGAGGGGAAAATCTCGTAGTAATAGGTGCGATCGACAGATGTATTCGCATTGTTAACGCCGCCGTTTCCTGAAACAATTTTCATCCATTCACCGCGACCGATATTCTTGGTTCCTTCAAAAAGCAAGTGTTCGAAAAAGTGCGCAAAACCAGTTCGCTTTGGATCTTCATTTTTAGTGCCGACATGATACATTACAGAGGTAAGAATTACCGGAGTTGATTTGTCTTGATGCAAGATGACATGAAGTCCGTTGTCTAAATCATATTCCTCGAAAATCACTTTTTGCGAAAAAGAGGGATAGGCAAAAAGAGACGTTAAAAACAGGGCAAATAGTAATTTTTTCATAAACACAAATAAACAGTTTGATCGATTATTATAGAGCATTACGCTAAAGTGTAGGAACTTCGTCAAAATTAATTGATTTACTGAGAAATGAAATGAAATTAGAGTAAAAGAAATTCAAAATAATAGAGAACAATTTTTTTTTCATAAGAGGTTGCGAGAATGAGATTTAGTTGTATATTTGCGTCCATTTTAAAAACAAATAAACATCATTGTTATGTACGCAATCGTAGAGATAGCAGGGCAACAATTTAAAGTAAGCAAAGACTTAAAGGTTTATGTTCACCGTTTATCTAATGAAGAAGGTTCAAAAGTTACTTTTGACAAAGTTTTATTATTAGATGACAATGGCACAATCACTTTAGGCGCCCCGGCTGTAGAAGGTGCTTCAGTAGAAGCCAAAGTGTTACAACACTTAAAAGGAGACAAAGTAATCGTTTTCAAAAAGAAAAGAAGAAAAGGATTCAAGAAAAGAAACGGTCACAGACAGTATCTTACTCAAATTGTA